>NZ_JBSFQJ010000006.1:180145-301691 GCF_053588655.1 Gordonia sp. NPDC003424 | reverse complement strand
CGGGCTTACTCCTTGGATCGAGTAAGGGAGGAGCTTGCGACGACCGCATCGAGATCGATCAGCGAAAAGGGCTGCGACTCTTCCCAGCCCACGCCAGCCGCCTGCGGCGGCACAGGTTACTTACTCGATCGGCGGAATGGGCCGAAGGGCGGAGTGCGGCTCAGTAGTAGTCGAGGACGAGCTTGGGGCCGGTGGTGCGGGAGACGCAGACGGCCATGACCTCGCCGGATTCGCGCTCGGCCTTGGTGAGGACGTTGTCGCGGTGCTCGGGATCGCCCTGCAGGACTTGCATGATGCAGGTGCCGCAGATGCCCTCCTGGCAGGAGGTGTCGACGTCGCAACCGTTGGCTTCCAACACCTCGACGATGCTCTTGTCGGCCGGCACCTCGTAGGTTTCGCCGTCGAGTTCGACCTCGAAGGCGGTGTTGGCGTCGGCGTCGGGCTGTTCGCCGGCGTGGAAGGCCTCGAAGTGCACGGCGTCGGAGGGTACGTACTGCTCGGCCAGGGCGACCACTTTGGCCATGAAACCGTCTGGGCCACAGACATAGACGTGGGTTCCGACGGCAGCACCGGCGAGCGCGGAGGTCAGCAGCGCGTCCTGCTGATCGCGGGCCACGCCGAGGTGCGCGTGCAGCTTCTCCGGGCAGCGATCCTGCAGCAGCGGCAGGAAGGCCGCCTCCTCGGCGGTGCGAGCGAAGTAGTGCAGTTCGAAACTGATGCCGTGGACATCCATGTGCCGCGCCATGCTGAGCATCGGGGTGATGCCGATGCCGGCCGCCACCAGCACGTGATGGGTTGCCTCTGCAGCGATCTCCAGGAGGTTGCGGGGCTCGCTGATCTGGAGGGTGTCTCCCACGGCGAGCTCGTGCAGCGCCACCGATCCGCCGCGAGAGTTGGCCTCGCGCTTGACCGCAACGGCGAACGACTCACGCCCATCGGGGCGGCTGCACAGCGAATACTGCCGGGTCAGCGCCGTCGGTCCGAGGATATCGATATGTGCCCCAGGGGAATACGACCCCACCGACGTGCCGTCGGGCTTCGACAGGAAGAGGGTCTTGATCGTCGGTGTCTCCTGGACGATGTCCGAGACGATCACGTCGATGAGGGTCATGGGGTTCTCCTGATAGGGCTGGGAAATGAGCTCAGCGCACGTAGAGTCCGCCGTTGACGTCCCAGCAGGCGCCGGTGACGAAGAAGGCGTTCTCCGCGGTGAGCAGGCCGACCATGTCGGCGATGAATGACGGACTGCCGAGGCGGCCGACCGGGATGCCGGCGATCACGGCGTCGAGACGATCCGGCGGCACGGTTGCCTTGACGACCGGAAGGTCATGCGGGCCGGGCGCGATGGCGTTGACCGTCACGCCGCTGCCCGCGAGTTCCCGGGCGAAGATCTTGGTGGTGGTGAGGATCGCGCCCTTCGACGCGGCATAGTGCGCCCCCGTCGCGGTGCCGCCGTTCTGCCCGGCCAACGATGCCATGTTCACGATCCGGCCATAACCCTGCGCGGCCATGGCCGCACCGAAGACCTGGCAGCCGAAGAAGATGCTGTTGACGTTGGTGTTGAGCACCGAATCGAACTCGTCCTCCCCCAACGTCATCAGATCGGCCGCCTGTGTGCGGGCGGCGTTGTTGACGACGATGGTCGGTGTGCCCCAGACCTTCTGGCACTCGGTGAGAGCCTGCTCGAAGTTGTTCTTGTGGGACACATCGAGTTCGATGGCCCGCGCGGTGGAGCCGTCCGCCGACAGTTCCTTGGCGAGGGTGGTGGCGTCCTCGACGGCGATGTCGGCGAGGATCACCCGGTGTCCGTCGTCGTGCAGTCGGCGGGCGATGTGGCTGCCCATGCCGCCGGCGGCGCCGGTCACGACCGCGATACCCCGTGTGGTTGCTGTGGTCATCGTCGTCCCCTCAGAGCAGGTATCCGGATGCGCTGACCGCATCCTCGCTGTCGATGAGTCGGGCCACCTTGAGCGCGATCTTGTCACCGTCGTCGGAGAACTCGATGCGGTGGGTCATCTCGGCGCCGATGGTGGAGAAGCTGTTGCGCTTGAACGCGTTCAGGATCTGGGCCGACTTGATGACCACTGCGTCATCGGTGAGCTCCTCGACGGTGAAACGCGACACGATCCGTACGGTGCGGGCTGCGGCCACCGCCGACGGTGCGTAGCCCTGCATCATGCGCTGCACGCGCAGCTGCCGCATCCGCTTGTCGTCGTAGATCATGTTCAGCGACGCCGCGAAGTCGTCGGTGTCGGGGTCGATGGGGACGACGTATAGCCCGTCGTCGGTGAACATCTCCTCCCACGCCGGGTAGTCCTTGGCGTCGAGGAGGGCGGCCTCTTTCCAGATCAACTGGATGGCGCGCATGACCCGGGTGTCGGTGAACGTGAGTAGCTCAGTCATCGCTCATCATCTTCTTCCACATGTTGTAGGACTCACGCATGCCCGACTCGTCGGTGACATGCGATGTGGGCCAACCTTCGTCGGAGATGTACTCACGGTTCTCGCCGCGGTTCACCAGGATCGGCATGTTGGGGTTGCCGCCGGCACCGATCTGCACGCGATCCCAGCCCTCGGCGTCGTCGGGGCTACCGAAACCGAAGGGGCCCTGGAAGTGTTCGTGGATGCGGAGACGTTCGCGGTTGATGTTCTCCGGTCCGCCGTCCATGCCGATCGCCATGTGCCACACCTCGGTGACGTCGACGCTGATCGGGATGAGGACCCGGAAGAACGACGACGACATCGCGACATTGGGGAACATGTTGAGGTTGAAGCCGCAGCCGTGCATCGACCGCATGTAGCGGCGGATCCGTTCGGGGCTCTCCCCCGCTTCGGTCAGCTCGTCGACGAGATGCTGGAAGCGCGGCTGCACTTCCTCCTGGCCGTCGTCGACGTCGAGGTCGGCGTGGTCGGCGGCCATGATCGCGACACTGTGACCGTTGCCGAGCACGTGGGTGACGGCGTTCGGATCGTCCATGAACGACATCATCGTGGCGGTCTCGGCATCCACCGACGCCATCCACGACTTGTGCACCATCGGGAAGTGATATCCGTCAGTCGTGTTCTCCAACTGGATCTTCCAGTTGCCGTTGAACCGGAACTTGTGGACTCCGAGAACCTTGGTGGGGAAACCGTTGGACTGCTTGAGGAATCGGTCCATCCAGATCTTCGCGTCGCCCAGGAAGTCCTCGAGGGGCTCGGCGTCGGCGTTGAAGGTCGCGAAGATCATGCCGAGGTAGCTCTCGGTGCGTAGAGTCTGCAGCGGGTAGTCGTTCTTGTCGACGACGCCCTCGTATCCGTCGGGATACGGGATGCCGCGCAGTCGGCCGTCGAGGGTGTAGGACCAGTTGTGGTACGGGCAGGTGAAGCCGTTTGCCTTGCCGCTGCGCTGATCACACACGGTGGCCCCGCGATGCCGGCAGCGGTTGAGCAGAGTGTTGAAGTTGCCCTTGCGGTCTCGGGTCACGATGACCGGCTGATCGCCGACCTGTGTCGTCTTGAACGAGCCGGCTTCGGGGACCTCGCTCTCGTGCGCCACCCACACCCAGGTGCGGTAGAAGATCTTGCGCATCTCCTCGGCGTAGATCGCCGGGTCGGTGTAGAGCTGTCCGGCGACGCGGTCCTTCTCGGCGAGTGCGGCGAAGCCTCGGGTCGGCTGTTCGGTGGGCCGCTCGATGGTCGTCATGGGATTGTCCTTACTAGTTTCTAAACTTCGACGTCGTCGCGGATGGTGAGTTCGCGACCCATCCGGGCCTCGATCTTGAAGTACTTCCAGAGTGCGTAATCGCCGACCATGATGGTGCGCAACAGATTGCACGCCTCCTTCACGGTGGGCTGGTCGCGCACGTCGGCGAGCACGTAGAACGTCCACGGCCATCCGTCCGACGGCCCGACCATGTGGGCGTCGTCGTCGAAGGTGCCGATGATCTCCACACCGTCCATCCGCTTGAGGCTCGCCAGGAATTTGACGGTGGCCTCCCACACGGGTCCGATCTCGGATTTGGGCAGGTCGAAGAAGTTCTGGTTGTTCCCGACGCAGAAGAGAGTGCGTAGCGGTTCTGTCATGAGTGTTCCTTCAGGTGTGGTGGAGGCCTGGGGCGACCCTTCGACAAGCTCAGGGAGCGGGGCCTTCGACAAGCTCAGGGCGCGGGCCCTTCGACAAGCTCAGGGCGCGGGGTCAGGGGAAGCTGGGGATGCCGGCGTCGAGGCCGAGGAGCAGAGCGCCGGCGGCCTCGTAGGTGTTGGTCTGCAACATGGCGTGCTGGGCGGGCACCAGCGCGTCCTGCAGGAAGCGTTGCAGCGGATGGGTTTCGTAGATCGCGCCGGTGCCGGCGAGGTCGAAGGCGGCCAGGACCACATCGCGGCCGACGTGGGCGGCGTGGGTGGCGGCCAGCCGCAGCAGGGCCTGATCGTCGACGGAGATATGGTTCCCGGCAACAGCTTTGGCCCAGACCTCGTCGGTGGTCTGATAGAAGAACGCGCGCGCCGACCGCAGTTGGGCTTCGGCCTGCGCGAGCCCGGTCTTGTACGCCGGCCGGTTGCCCTTACTGGCTCCGCCGGTGATGGAGGTCCGGGCTGCGCCGACCTCGAGGGCGTAGTCGAGGGCACCGCGCGCGGCGCCGAGCGTGACGACGGCGAGCACCTGCGCCGCGTAGGCCAGCGACGGGTAGCGGGTCAACGGTTCGTCGATCTGCGGGGCCCCACCGCGAACGAAGGTCATCTCCTCGGGCACGAACA
Organism: Gordonia sp. NPDC003424; assembly: GCF_053588655.1. Lineage (NCBI taxonomy): Bacteria > Bacillati > Actinomycetota > Actinomycetes > Mycobacteriales > Gordoniaceae > Gordonia > Gordonia sp. NPDC003424. The sequence goes on along the minus strand of NZ_JBSFQJ010000006.1, from coordinate 296,954 downwards.
GCCCGTCGGCGCGGACCGCGTGCGAGCCGGTGGCCTTCATGCCGGCGACGTCCCAGTTGTCGACGATCTCGACGTCGGCAGGGTTGACGAGCGCGGTGAGCGGTTTGCCGTCGGTCTCGGGGCCGCCGGCCAGTCCGATGCCGATGATGTCGGCGCCGCGGCAGCCGCTGGCGAACTGCCAGACGCCCGAGCAGATGTAACCGCCGTCGACCTTCTGCGCCTCCTGCATCGGGAACAGGCCGCCCGCGTAGGCGACGTCCGGACCGGCGGCATAGATCTTCTTCTGAGTTTCGACCGGCAGGGCGGCGAAGTAGACCAGCGACGACCCGAAGCTCGACACCCACCCGGTGGCGGGGTCGACCGCGGAGATGCGCTCGACCATGGCCATGAACGCCGACGGCGCCATGGGCTCGCCGCCGAACGCGGCCGGGGTCGAGGCACGGTACATGCCGGTCTTCTTCAGCAGGGCGATGAAGTCACGGGGGACGAAACGCTGCGCGTTGAACTCGTCGCGTCGGTCGACGAGCACGTCGAGGGCATGCTCGAGAGCCGCCTCGCGGGCCGGGCCGGCAGGTTCGGCAACCACCCGTTCGGTGATGGCGTCGGTGCTCATCGGAAGTCTCCGTTCAGATTCGGTGTGGATCTGACGGCTACACTATGGACGGGAGCAGCCCGGCGGTATCGGGATTTCCTTGCGGGACGGCTAAAGCAATCCCTTACTTGCGCCGTGCCGCCCGGGCGTCGATGCTGACCGGTGACGAAGGTGAGGTGAGTGCGAATGTTCCCCACGCGTCGCGACTTCGAGCAGATGACCCTCCACGCCACGACGGGCATTCTGATCCATGAGGCGAGCTCGAAGAACATCCTCTGGGCCAACCCGTCGGCATGCCAGACCTTCGGCTTCACCCTCGAAGAGCTCAAGCCCCTCAAGGCACACCACATGAGCGCGCAGGAGCGACAGTACCGGCGAGAGCTCGGCGTCGCATGGCTGCAGGACGCCGTGGTCCACGGTTCGAGCTACAAGCAGTGGAAGTATCGCGCCAAGGACGGCACCGAGTTCCTCGCCGACGCCCGCGCCACCCTGGTGCACTGCGACGACGGACCGGTGGTGATGGTCGAGTTCCGCAACATCTCCGAAGAGGTCGAACTGAAGGAAGAACTGAGCTGGGTGTCGGACTCGTTGCAGCGCATCATGACCCACACCTCGGCCGGCATCGTCGTGCTCGACGACGAGAACTGCATCGACGACATCTCTCCGCTCGCCGCAAAACTCTTCGGCCGCACACCGACACAGCTGATGGGTGTGCACCTCGAGGATCTCGGCCGGTGCGAACCGCGCCTGTCCAATCCCCTCGTCGTCGAACGCCTCACCAGCGGAGCGGGATCGGTGAAGATCCAGCTGGAGGTTGCCAAGGACGAGGAGACGACGGTGTGGCTGGCCGGCGAACTCGAGAGGGTCTCGCACGACGGAATCCGCACCCGCGTACTGATCGTGCGGGACGTCACCGATCGGGTGGCGTGGGAACAGCGAAACGCCTACCAGGAAGCCAACCTTCAATACCTGAGCCGCTACAACGCGATGGGCGACATGGCGATGATCCTCGCCCACGAACTCGGCCAGCCGCTCGCCGCGTCGACCAACTACCTGAGTGGGCTCAAGGCGCGGCTCGACGCGGAAACCGTGGACGCCCGCAGCCTCGCCTACGGCATCGACCAGATCGAGAAACAGCTGCGCCGGGCCAACGACATCGTCGCATCCGTCAAGAGGTATGTGCGGCGCATCGAAAGCACCTCGGCACTCATGGATCTCACCGAGACCGTCGAGGAAAGCCTCTATTTCGTCCGTCTGCGCGCCGCGGAGCACGGCGTCCGGGTGTTCGCCGACATCCCCGAGCGCACGCTGTCCATCCAGGGTGAGAGCGTGCTCATCGGCCAGGTCATCATCAACCTCTGCGTCAACGCCATCGACGAGATCGCCCGCCCCACCACCGAGGTCAAGGAGCTCGCGGTGGAGACCGGTGCGCGCGACGGCCGCGCGTACGTCGTCATCCGCGACCAGGGCCGCGGCATGCTGGAGGCGGCCCCCGCCGACCGCCTGGCATCCGGCGCGTTCTCCGCGAAAGAGGACGGATCCGGCATCGGGCTGATCATCTCCGAGCACATCGTCGAACGGCACGAGGGCACCATCGAATATCTGCCGAACGTGCCGACCGGGACCGCGGTCACCCTGTCCTTTCCGCTCGCACAGGCCCGGGCATCGATCGGATCGGTCGGGTAAAGGTTTCCCTACCCATGTGTTGGCAAGCACCAGTAGCGGTCACCGCGGCCTGCCAATAGCGTTGTCGGCACCGGCCACTGAGCCGTCAAACGGAGACCGACAGCGTCGTCCACGTCTCGCACACCCATTCAGAGATCAAGGGCCGACACGGTTTTCGTTGAACCAGCCGATTCGTCTCGTCGACGACGGCCGCCGACGTTCCGTTGTGGCCAGCACAAGGAGGATCCATTGCGCACTCCCGATGTCGTTGTCCTGGGAGCCGGCACCGCCGGATCGATCATCACGCGGCGGCTGCTGGACGCCGGCCTGACCGTGACCCTCGTCGAAGCCGGAGGGCTCGACAGCAATCCGGCCATTCACGACCTGTCCCGGGTGGGCGAGCTGTGGCTCAGCCCGCAGGACTGGGGCTACTTCAGCGCGCCGCAACCACGCGCGCTGGGACGCCGGCTGCACGTGCCGCGCGGCAAGGTCGTCGGCGGCTCGAATCAACTCAACGGCACGATCTGGGTGCACGGGTCGCCCTGGGACTACGAGCAGTGGGCGGCGGCCGGCAACACCGGGTGGGACTGGGAATCGGTGTCACCGTTGTTCAAGCGGATCGAGAGCGCCGGTTCCGACGACGGACTGCTCGACACGGTGGACGCGGACCTGAGCCCCATTCAGCAGGCGATCTTCGATGCGGCCGTCAGCTGGGGACTCCCGGTCAACACCGACTACAACTCCGGCGAACTCGACGGTGTCTCGCGGATGAAGCTCAATCTCCGTGACGGACGCCGACTCTCGACCTGGGCGGCGTACATGCGTCCGGTGCTCGAACATCCGAATCTGACGCTGGAACTCGATGCGCTCGTCGATTCCCTGATCGTCAGCGACGGTGAGGTGCGGGGCGCTCGGATCATCGACGCCTCCGGCGCGCGCCGCGAACTCCGCGCCGGGTTGGTGGTCCTGAGCGGCGGGGCCCTCGGTTCGCCGGCCGTGCTGCTGCGCAGCGGCATCGGCCCGTCCGAGCATCTTGCGACGCTCGGTATCGAGCCGATCGCCGACGTCCCGGGTGTCGGGGCCAACCTCCAGGATCACTTCCTCGTACCGGTGATCTTCGGCACCGAAAAGCCCATCGATCCGCCCACGCCGTTCGGTCCGGTCACCCAGACCCACTGGTTCTGGCGCAGCGAACCCGGGCTGCCGGTGCCCGACACCCAGCCCATCAACTTCAGCGTGCCGTTCTACTACGACGATCAGATGACCGGTCCCGCATCGGGTTTCACCCTGCATGCAGGCCTGATCCGGCCGCGCAGCACTGGCACGCTGCGCCTTGCCGACACCGATCCGGCCAGCGCGCCGGTGATCGACTTCAACCTGTTCGACGACGAACGCGACCTGCAGGCGCTGGTCCGGTCGGTGCGGCAGTGCCGCGAGGTGGGCTGCCAGAGTCCACTGTCCGACGACTGGGGAGCGTTCGAGGTGCTGCCCGGTCCGGATGTCGACGACAGCGACGAAGCGCTCGCCGCGTGGGTGCGCCGTGCCGTCAACACCTATCACCACCAGGCCGGCACCTGCCGCATGGGCGTCGACGAGAACGCCGTGGTGACCCCTGATCTGCGGGCCACCGCAGTCACCAACCTGATGATCGCCGACGCATCCGTGATGCCGTCGGTGACCACCGGCAACACCAATGCGCCCACCGCGATGATCGCCGAACGCGCAGCCGAATTGATCGTCGCGGGCTGATCGGCAACCCGCGTCTCACCAAGGAGTATCCCCACATGATCGACATTTCCCACCTGCACACCGGACTGTTCATCGGTGGTGAGTGGCGCGACGCCCGCGACACGTTCACCACCCTGAACCCGGCGACCGGGCAGCCCCTCGCCGAGCTCGCGGCGGCCAACGCCGCCGACGTGGACGCGGCCGTGGATGCCGCCGCCGCCGCGTTCCGCGGCGAGTGGGGCGCGCTGCAGCCGTCACGTAAGGGTGCGTTGCTCTACAAGCTCGCCGACCTCGTCGAACGCGACATCGAGCAGCTCGCCGCGCTCGAGTCGCTCGACATGGGACGCCCGGTGGGCGCCAGCGCCGCCCTGATGATCCCGAACCTCATCGGCACGCTGCGTTACTACGCGGGCTGGGCGGACAAGATCAACGGTGACCTGATCGCCAACGACGGCTACATGGGCAGCCCGCAGCCTGTCCACGCCTACACCCGCCGCGAGGCGCTCGGCGTGGTCGGCGCGATCATCCCGTGGAACGCGCCGCTGATGATCCTCGGCTGGAAGATCGGCCCGGCATTGGCCTGCGGCAACACGGTGATCATCAAGCCCGCCGAGGATGCGTCGCTGGCCATCCTGCGCTTCGCCGAACTCGTCGCGGAGGCCGGATTCCCGGCCGGCACCGTCAACGTGCTGCCGGGCATCGGCAAGGTGGCCGGCGAGGCCATGTCGCTGCACGCCGACATCAGCAAGATCTCCTTCACCGGCTCCACCGAGACCGGACGGGCGATCCTGCGCAACTCGGCCACCAACTTCAAGCGCACCGCGCTCGAGCTCGGCGGCAAGGCCCCGCAGATCGTCTTCGACGACGCGAATCTCGAAGCGGCCGTGCAGGGTTGCGCGATGGGTCTGTTCTTCAACCAGGGCGAGGTGTGCGCCGCCGGTACCCGCGTGCTCGCCCATCGCAGCGTGTACGACGCCGTCGTCGACGGCCTGAAGGGTGCCGCGCAGGCCCAGGTGATCGGTGATCCGTTCGATCCCGCCACCACGATGGGACCGCTGGTCAATGCCCGTCAGCGCGACCGCGTCGTCGACTACATGAAGAAGGGCGCCAACGAGGGCGCCGAGGTGATCACCGGTGGCTCCGCGCCGGAAGGCCCCGGTTTCTTCGTCGAGCCGACCGTGCTCGCCGGCAGCAACGACATGACCGTGGCCCGCGAGGAGATCTTCGGACCGGTCGGCATCGTGATCCCGTTCGACTCCGACGACGAGGCGGTCGCGCTGGCCAACGACAACCAGTACGGTCTGTCGGCCACCGTGTGGACCACCAATGTGTCTCGTGCCCACGCGGTGTCGGCGCAGGTTCAGGCCGGTGCGATCGGCGTCAACGGCTGGTCGCCGCTGGCTCCGCAGCTGCCGTGGGGCGGCGTGAAGGCCAGTGGTGTGGGCCGCGAACTCGGCTACGAGGGCATCCTCGCCTACACCGAGCCCAAGACGGTCGCCGTCGTCCTGTGACGGCGATCAGCCGCCGATGATGGCGTCGACGAGGGCGATCTGAGCCCGTCGGGTGGTGGCCGCCGGATCCAACACCGCGGTGACCTGCAACCCGATGATCGTGGTCATCAACAACTCGACACCGACACCTAGATCGCTGGGCGGAAGCTGTTGCATCGCAATGGCTTCCGCCCAGAGGTCGTTCATCCCGAGCTTCCACGCGGACACCGCCTCATTGTTGACCGACTCCATAACCGGATCGGTCAGCGCCCGCTGCCAGAGCGACACCGCGATCCGCGCCTCGAGTCGGGCCTCGTCGGTCAGCGGCATCAGCTCGAAGCACAGTTTGCGCAGGGCGAGGCGGCCCCGCGACCGACCGACCGACCCCTCGATCCGACGATTGGTCTCGGCGATGACATGCTCGAACGCCGACCGCAGGATCTCGTCCTTGCCCGCGAAATAATGGCTCAGCGCCCCGTTGGTGTAGCCGGCTTCGGCGGCCAGATCCCGCATGTTGATGCCGTCGATGCCGCGCGTCGCGATGAGCCGCCAGGCCGCGGCGATGATCGCGCGACGGCGCTCGTCATGGTCCACCAGTCTCGGCATCGGCGCCCCTCTCCTTTCCACCCGTGACCTGCGCGTTGGCGGGAGTAAAGGTATTCCCCATAGCGACTCCGGGTGGCGGCTCAGTAGTGTGCATCACACCACATGGTTCTACATTCGTTGAATCATAATCCTGGTCCAGCCCTAGATCGTGTGACACGCCAGCTCCTGGCGTCTGAAAGAAGAGGTCCATCATGATCGAATCCCCCACCACTTCGTCACCGCCGGCGACGGGAGCCGCGCTGCGCGGCTCCATCGGCATCGCCGGCATCGTCTTCCTGGTCATCGCCGCCGCCGCTCCGCTGACCGCGGTCGCCGGGGCGCTGCCGGTGATGATCGCCATCGGCAACGGCGCGGGAGCGCCCATGGCCTACATCATCGCCGCCATGGTGCTGCTCGTCTTCAGTGTCGGCTACGCCGCGATGAGCAGCTCGGTGACCGACACCGGGGCCTTCTACGCCTACGTGACCAAGGGCCTCGGCAGGTCGGCCGGTCTCGGGGCCGCGGGACTCGCCCTGCTCGCCTACACCACGATCCAGGCGGCGATCTACGGTCTGGCCGCGTCGACCCTGCAGGGCGTCGTCGTGCGATTCGGCGGACCGGACCTCCCCTGGTGGTTCTGGGCCTTTGTCCTGATGGCGATCGTCGCGGTGCTCGGTTACCGCAGCATCGACCTCGGGGCCAAGGTGCTCGGAGTGCTCCTCGTCGCGGAGATCGCGATCATCGTCGCGCTGTCGGCAGCGGTCTTCGTCCAGGGTGGCGCACACGGTATCGACGTCGTCTCGTTCACGCCGTCGGCCTTCATGTCCGGCTCGCCCGGCATCGCGCTCATGTTCGCCATCGCGTCATTCGTCGGATTCGAAGCCACCGCCATCTACGGCGAGGAGGCGAAGAACCCGAAGCGCACCGTGCCGATCGCCACCTACGTCGCGGTGATCACCATCGGCGTTCTCTACGCGATCGCCAGTTGGGCCGTCGTGCTGGCCTACGGCAGCGACAACGTGCAGGCCGCAGCACAGGCCGACACCGCCAACCTCGTGTTCAACGCGGCCGCCACATTCCTGGGTTCAACGGCATCGGACGTGATGATGGTGATGCTCGTGACCAGTCTGTTCGCCGCGCTCCTGGCCTTCCACAACGCCATCGCCCGTTACACCTTCGCGCTGGCACGCGCCGGCTTCGGGCCGCAGCGATTCATGGCCGTGCACGCGAAACACGGTTCGCCGCATGCGGGTTCGATCCTGCAGACCATCACCGCCTTCCTCCTCGTCGGCGCATTCGCGGTGGCCGGGGCCGACCCGGTGCTGCAACTGTTCACCTGGATGTCCGGCGTCGCGATCGTCGCGATCTTGGTGCTGATGGTGCTCACCAGCTTCGCGATCATCGCCTACTTCCGCCGCTCCGGTACGGACGGTCGCCTCTGGCACACCAAGATCGCCCCGGTTCTCGGCGCGCTGGGACTCATCGCCATCACCGCCCTGGTGATCGCCAACTTCACCACGCTGATCGGTGGCTCCTCGGTGCTGGCCAATGTGTTCCTGGTCGTGATCGCCGCCGTCTTCCTCGGCGGGTTCATCGCCGGACGCGCGCTGAAGAACCGCGCCGTCGACGCGCCGGCACCCCTGCCCTGACCACCCGTCACCCCCCAACAGCAAGGACACGAAACATGTCGGAGACCACCTCGACACCATCGGTCATCATCGTCGGCGCCGGCTTCTCGGGACTCATCGCCGCCCGCGAACTGGAAGCCGCCGGCATCGATGTCCGCATCGTCGAAGCCCGCGATCGCATCGGTGGCCGTGCCTGGACCGATGAGCGCCTGGGCGGGCACGCCCTGGAGATGGGCGCCACCTGGGTGCACTGGATGCAGCCGTTCGTCTGGACCGAGATCACCCGCTACGGCCAGGAGATCTATCCGAGCCCGGACATCGACGACGCCTACTGGATCAGCGACGGCATCGTGCGCCGCGGAACCGAACACGATCTCGACGCAAAGCTGAGCCATTTGCAGGAGACCATCTTCGAAGGCTCCCGCGAGTTCTTCCCGTACCCGCATGACCCGATGGCGATCCTGGACGATCCCACCACCGACCCGGAACTGGTCAAGCGGTTCCTCAAGGCCGACGAGGGCAGTGTCCTCGACTGCCTGCGGACCGGCGAGTTCAGCCAGGAGGACATCGACCTCGCCGACTCGTACTGGTCGGCCGGCTACCAGGGACCGACCGCCACCGCGTCGCCTTTGATGGCGAAACACTGGGCGGCGCTCAGCGATCATCGCAGTTCGCTGATGGACGAGCAGACGCTGCGGTTCAAGCTCACCGCGGGGATGCGGGGGCTGTACGAGGCCATCGCCGCCGATGTGCGGGGCGAGATCCGGCTGAACACGCCGGTGTCGCGGATCGAGCACTCCGTGAATGGTGTTGCGGTGACGTTGGCTGACGGATCCGTCGAGAAGGCTGACGCGGTGGTGCTGACCGCACCGATCGGAGCGCTAAGCAACATCGAGTTCTCGCCGGAACTTCCTGCCGCACAACAGAACGTCATCGCGGACGGCACCAACTCGGTCGGCTTCAAGATCTGGATCAAGGTCCGCGGCCGCCACTCGGTCATCGCGGGCGCGCCCGGCCAGTACCCGATCTCGTTGCTGCGCAGCGAGAAGTTCCTCGACGACGAGGACGCCACCATCCTGGTCGGGTTCGGGTCCGACCACACGACCATCGACCTCGAGACGGTGGAGTCCGCGCAGCAGGCGGTCGACGTCTGGTTCGACGATCTCACCGTCATCGACTGCGGCGGGCACGACTGGGTGGCCGACACCTGGTCCGGGCAAACGTGGGCGACGCTGAAGTCGGGTCAGTTCTTCGACGGCTGGAGCCATTTCCACACCACCGACACCCGACTGCGGTTCGCCGGCGCCGACTATGCCAAGGGCTGGAACGGGGTCGTCGTCGACGGCGCCATCGAGTCCGGGATCGTGAACGCGCGCAAGCTCATCCGGGAGCTCTCCGCAGCACGCTGACCGGTCCTGTACCAGTTCGTCCCCCCACTGTTGGTTCGTCGCCCCCTTGCAGGGTGCGGAGGATCCAACAATGGGGGGGACGAACCCTCACGGAACAAGACCGGCCAACTGCAGGGCGCACGGTGCGGACGAACCAGCACCAGGGGGATGAACCGCGTCAGGCCAGGCGCGTACGGCGGTCGGTTGTCGATGGATCGATCGCGCGCAAGTCGGGTAGCCGACTACTCGTGTTTCGGCCGCCGAGCATCAATAGCGTCGCTGCATGATCATCACCGTTCACAAGATAGGCGGATTCGCCGGGATCTCCGAGGAGTTGGGACCACTCGACACCTCCGATCTCGATCGCGACGCCGCGACCAAGATATGCCACGCCGTCCACCATGCGGACTTCTTTTCCCTGCCCACCGATCTCGCCGGTAAGACCATCGACGACGATTTCTCGTTCACCGCTCGCATCGTCGACGGCAGTCGTTTCAACACCGTGACGTGGGACTCGGCGACCGCCGAGCCGCACCTCAGTGCGCTGGCCGCCATCGTCGGCGCGTGCGAGGCCGCGGGTGCGCGCTTCATCGACTGGAAACGTGAAGGCACACTGCTCGATTGGACACGAACCCATGTCGCGATCAAGATCGCCGGCGGGTTCCAGCTGACCGTCGAGGGCACCTCCCCGGTGCCCATGCTGGTCCGATTCGACCCGCACCCCGACGTCGATGCCAACGGCTACCGCCAGGTGGACATCCTGGGTGCCACGCCCGGGCAGTTCTCGCCGCAGGTGGTCAGCACATGGATGCTGTCGTCGGATCTCGACGAGCTCATCGCCGGTGCAAACGGCATCCTCCTGACCGGCAAGACCAAGCGTGAGCACATCCCGCCGATCGACGTCATTCCCCCGATCGACTTCGTGACCCCTCCGTGAGGAATGGGTGTCGGACCGTTCGGAGACGCCCGCGGATCCTGAGCAAGCGAGCTTGCGACCGCATCGAAGGGCGTTCCTCGCGGGCGGCTCAGGTGGCAGGGTCGTCGGCCGCCGAGACTCGCGGGCTGCTCAGGGGCGGCATGACGCTGCGGCTGCCAGCTCAGCTGGTAGCCGTCGTCGGCATCGAGGCGGGCGGCACCTCGACGAGCGTGACCTGCTTGTCGCCGCGGCTGAGGACAAGCTGATTGTCATGACGCACCCAGGTGACGGGTTCCTTGGTGAAGTCGGCGACCCAGGCGTCGGCGCCGTCGCGGGGCGGCGGGCACGCCATCATGGTGGAGGCGAGTTGGTGGAACGTCATGCTGTCGCCGTCCACGGTGATCGACCCGATGTGTCGGTTGCAGCCGGCGGTCAGGCTCACCCGGCCCGCGTCGGGAAAGGTGATGACCAGCGGCCCCCCACCGGGGATCTCGGTGCCCTTGACCTCGGTCGAGGTGAAGGTTCGCCCGGCCAGTTCGCTTGCCATGGCACTCGTCTCCGTCATCACAGTCGTGGTCACCGACGGCTCTGGCGCAGTAGCTGTCGATTCATCGGCACCGCACGCGGTGGCAGCAATCGCGACCGCAGCGAACATCGCAAGGGTCGACAGCCGTCGTGTCGATCGGCGGCCGCCGGTGGCACCCTGATCGGTGAATCGCATGACTCGACGCTAATCCACTCGGGCGCACATATCTCGGATATCGACGAGTGTCTACGGGTGCAGGGTCGCACCGTTCGACCCGATGACGTCGCGGTACCACCCGAACGACTTCTTGCGGTAGCGGGCAAGGGTTCCCGAGCCGTCGTCGTTCCGGTCGACGTAGATGAAGCCATAGCGCTTGGACATCTGGGCCGTCGACGCACTCACGAGATCGATACAGCCCCAAGAGGTGTAGCCGAGCACATGCACGCCGTCGGCGAGTGCTTCGCCGACCTGGACGAGGTGATCGTTGTGGTAGGCGATCCGGTAATCGTCGAGCACCGTTGGGGTGCCGTCGATGTCGACGAGCTCGTCGACGGCGCCGAGTCCGTTCTCGACGATGAACAGCGGCTTCTGCCAGCGGTCCCAGTAGTCGTTCAACGCGATCCGCAACCCCTGCGGATCGATCTGCCAGCCCCATTCTGATTGCGGCAACATCGGATTCGGGACGCCACCGAAAAGGTCGCGGCCGTCGGTGGCGGTCGTGTCCGCGGTTTCGCACACGCTGACGTAGTAGCTGAAGGACACGAAATCGACGGTGTTCCGCAGATCGTCGCGGTCCTGATCGGTGATGTCGAGCTCCACGCCGGCCTCCCGGAGGCGCCGGAGATGGTATCCGGGATACTCACCGCGACAATGGATGTCGCCGAACGCATAGTTGCTGTGTGCGGTGCGCATCGTCGCGACCACGTCGTCGGGATTCGGGGTGAGCGGATAGATCGGTACGGCGAGGATCATGCAGCCGACCTTGGCCTGCGGCATGATCTCGTGGGCGAGTCGCGTGACCCGTGCCGAAGCGACCAGCTCGTGATGGATGGCTTGATGGAGATCCTGTTGCGTGAGTTGATCTTTCGGGGTAGCGATACCACCGGACAGAAACGGTTCGTGGAGAACGGAGTTGATCTCGTTGAAGGTCAGCCAATAGGTGACGCGATGTCCGTACCGCCCGAAAAGAACCTGGCAGTACCGCTCGTAGAAGCCGATGAGCTCACGGTTCGTCCAGCCGTCGTAGGTACGGGCGAGATGCAGTGGTGTTTCGTAGTGGCTGATGGTGACGAGCGGTTCGATGCCGTGACGTTCGAGTTCGTCGAGCACCCGGTCGTAGAACGCCAGCCCTTCCTCGTTGGGTTCGGTCTCGTCGCCCTGCGGGAAGATCCGGCTCCATGCGATCGAGAACCGGAAGACGGTGAAGCCGAGTTCGGCGAACAGGGCGATGTCCTCGGCATGGCGGTGATAGAAGTCGATGGCCTCGAGCTTGAGGTTGTCGGGCGTCGGCTCGGCGGTCGGCGGGGTGGTGATCCCTTGCGGCATGACGTCCTGGATGGAGAGCCCCTTGCCGCCGGCGTCGTAGGCTCCCTCGATCTGGTTGGCCGCGGTGGCGCCGCCCCACAGGAAGCCGTTGGGAAAGGTGGTCATGGGAGCTCCTTCGCGCCGCACGGGTTTCGTGGAATCAGAACACCGAGTAGCCGCCATCGATCACGATGGTATCGCCGGTGTGATACGCGCTGGCCGGGCTCGCCAGGTACACCGCGATGCCACCGAAGTCCTCGGGGGCGCCCCAGCGTCGGACGGGGACACGCGGCAACATCCTTTCCTTGGCAGCGTCGGTCGGGAGACCCTCCTGCGTCAACGCGGTTTCGGTCCACCCCGGCAGAATCGAGTTCGCGCGGATACCCTTCTTTCCGTACTCGACAGCGAGTGAGCGTGTGATCGCACAGAGGGCGGCTTTACTCGCCGCATACGGCTGACGCCCGGGCGAGCCATGAATGGCCGCGACGCTGGCGGTTGCCACCAGGCTCCCGCCAGTGCCCTGCGCGAGCATCTGTCGCGCCGCCGCCTGCAGCGACATCACCACGCCGTCGACGTTGATCGCCATCAGCGCGCGGAACTCGTCGATGTCCCGATCGACGAAGGGCACGAAACCGGTGTCGGTGCCCGCGTTGGCGAAAAATGAGTCCACACGGCCGAATTCGTCAACGGTCTGCGCAACCGCGTCATCGATTGCCTGCTTGTCGGTCACGTCCACGGTCTTCGCCGCGGCCTTGATGCCATGCCGTTCGAGTTGCTCCTGCGCGGCGGCATTTCGTTCGGCGTTACGCCCCCAGACGCACACGTCGGCGCCGGCAGCGGCGAGCGCGTCGGCCATGGCCAACCCGATGCCCGAGTTGCCGCCGGTGATGACGGCCACCTGGCCGTGAAGGTCGAAGGGAGAGCGGGTCACTGCGGTGGTCCTCCTGTGGGTGTTGTTGTCCCGACATTACGAGTGCCGGTGCACCGTCGTGGCGGATATCCCCGACCTCTTCACCTGCCGTGTTCGGTAGCGTTGCCCGAATGATGATGAAACGCGCAGCACTCATTCCAGCAGCGGTCCTGGCGATGGCGCTCGCCGCCTGCGGGTCGAACGACTCCTCGACCGATGCGACGACGAGCGCCGCGCCGGAGACCAGCGCCGCGGCGACGTGTCCGTCAGCGGCGCCGGCTGCCGACGTGAAGCCGCAATGGACCCTCCAGGGCGCCACGGGCAGCATGGAGATGACCGGGTCCACCGACACAGCGGCCCCGAAGATCACCATCACCACCCCGTTCAGCGTCACCGAGACGCAGGTCAAGACGCTCACGGAAGGCGACGGGGCGGTCGTCGCCGACACCGCCACGGTCTCGGTGTGTTACGAGGGTGTCGACGGCCGCGACGGCAAGGTGTTCGACAGCTCGTATCAGCGCGGGGAGCCCGCGTCGTTCCCGCTCGACGGTGTCGTCGTCGGCTTCAAGAAGGCGATCGCCGGGCAGAAGGTCGGTTCCACCGTGGGTGTGGCCATGACCTCGGCCGACGGCTACCCCGATGGCATGCCCGACGCCGGGATCGAGAAGGGCGACACCCTCGTGTTCTCGCTCAAGATCCTGTCCGTGCAGGGCTGAGATCGTCGACGGACGCCCGTCGACGGATGTCGATCGGCAGTCCGTCGGCCGGGGTGGGACCAGTGCCGTAGGTGAGGTCGAGGCGGTAGTCCGACGGCACCGACCATTCGAACCGCTGCAGCATCTGATGCATGGCGGCCTTGACCTCCATCCCGCCGAAGTACAGGCCGATGCACTTGTGCGCGCCCCCGCCGAACGGCGCCCACGCGAAACGGTGCACTTTGTCCTCGCGACGTTCCGGGGAGAACCGCTCGGGGTCCCACTTCTGCGGGTTCGGCCACCACTCCTCGCGCAGCATCGTCGCCCACGGATGAATCATCACCTCGGTACCGGCCGGAATGAAGTGTCCCAGAATTTCTGTGTCGCGCAGCGCTTTTCGGAACAGCATGCCGACCGGGGCGTTGATGCGCAGGGTCTCCTTGAAAGCCAGGTCCAGACTCGGCAGGGCGTCGAGGTCGTCGTAGTCGATCATGGGTTTGCCGAGCGCGAGCGATTCCTGGCGGAGTCGTTCCTGCCATTCGGGGTTGCGGCCGAGGAAATAGGTCAGCATCGACAAGGCGATGGTGCTGGTGTCGTGGGCGGCCATCATGGCGAAGATCATGTGGTTGACGATGTCCTCGTCGCTGAAGGTGTGTCCCTCCTCGCTCTCGGCACGGCACAGGACACTGAACAGGTCGTTGCCGTCGCCCGCGCGCCGTCCGGCCATCTCCGTCCGGAAGTATTTCTGCAGCCGTTCCCGACCCCGAAGTCCGCGCGCCCACGTGAAGTTGCCGACATCCTTGCGGATGATCCCCTGCCCGCCGCGCACGGCCGCTTCGAAGGCCTCTTCGAGTTCGGCGGACTCCGCCGGGTCGAGCGAACCGCCCATGAACACCTCGGTCGCCAATGACAGCAGCATGTCCTTGGTCTGCGAGTACATCCGGAAGCCTTCTCCGACTTGCCAACTCGATAGGGTGTCGGAGATGTGCGGGTTGATCATGTCGAGGTAGGCGAGCAGTCGCGGGCGGGTGAACGCCTGCTGCAGGATGCGGCGGTGATGCATGTGCTCCTCGAAGTCGAGCAGCATGATGCCCCGATGGAAGAACGGTCCGATCATCGGTTCCCAGCCCTGCTCGCTGGAGAAGGCCTTGTCGCGATTCATCCATGCGGCCTCGATGGCGTCGGGGCCGACGAGGGTGACGATGCGCATGCCGGCCACCGAACCCGACCAGGACACCGGACCGTACTTCTCGAATCGCTCCATGGTCACCGCCAGCGGATCGACCAGGCTCTCCAGGGTGTGGCCGAGTAACGGCAGGCCCTGATCGCCCATCACGGGCTTGAGGCCGGACCCGGCCGGCGGCTCGGCCAGCGGCTGTACCGGGCTCGGATACTTGGCGGACAACCGCCCGATCGTCGCTTGCAAGGACTTCTTTGTGCTGCTCATCGGTTTCCCTCCGGTGTCACAGGCAGCCGACCGCTCGTTGATACGGAATGGCTGTTCTGTGTCATTGGGTTGAGTGTACGACGATAGCGAGTGGTTGTCTGCGACTTCGCGAGGGGTTTCGGCTGACCGCGGGTTGGGGCTCGCATCACCGGGATAGTTGGGTGTCTTGGGTGTCGAAACGGACTCCGGGCTCAAGGTGTCATCGGACGGCGCGTTTCGACTCGCGACAGGCTCGCTGCGCTCGCATGTCGCGGCTCAACGAGCGGGGGTGCGGGTCAACGAACGGGGGGCGCGGGCTGCCACCGCCCGTTGAGCAGGCACGAGCGAGCGCAGCGAGCCCGAGCCGTGTCGAAGCGGTTGCCATCGGACGGCGCGTTTCGACTCGCGTCAGGCTCGCTTCGCTCGCATGTCGCGGCTCAACGTGCGGGGGTGCGGCGCAACGTGCGGGGGGGTGCGGCTCAACGGGCGGGCGAGTGCGGCGGGCTACCCTACGTACTCGGCGAGGTGCTTGCCGGTGAGGGTCGAGGCGTCGGCGACGATGTCGGCGGGGGTGCCCTCGAAGACGATCTGCCCGCCATCGTGGCCGGCGCCGGGCCCGAGGTCGATGATCCAGTCCGCGTGGGCCATGACGGCCTGGTGATGCTCGATGACGATCACCGACTTGCCGGAGTCGACGAGACGGTCGAGCAGGCCGAGAAGCTGGTTGACGTCGGCGAGGTGCAGACCGGTGGTCGGTTCGTCGAGGATGTACACGTCGCCCTTCTCCCCCATGTGGGTGGCCAGCTTGAGCCGCTGGCGTTCACCGCCCGACAGGGTGGTCAGGGGCTGACCGACCTTCAGATAGCCCAGGCCGACGTCGACGAGACGCTGCAGGATCTTGTGCGCGGCAGGTAGTTTCGCTTCGCCGTCGGCGAAGAAGGCTTCGGCCTCGGCGACCGACATGGTGAGGACGTCGCTGATGTTCTTGCCGCCGTAGGTGTAGTCGAGGACCTCGGGCTGAAAACGCTTGCCCTCGCACACTTCACACGGTGTGGCGACGCCGGCCATCATCGCCAGGTCGGAGTAGATCACGCCGGCGCCATTGCAGTTGGGGCAGGCACCGTCCGAATTCGCACTGAACAGACCGGGTTTGACGCCGTTGGCCTTGGCGAACGCCTTGCGGATCGGATCGAGCAGGCCGGTGTAGGTGGCCGGGTTGCTGCGGCGGGAGCCGCGGATGGCGCCCTGGTCGATGGAGACGACGCCGTCGCGGTCGGCGACGGATCCGTCGATCAGTGAGCTCTTGCCGGACCCGGCCACACCGGTCAGGACGACGAGCACACCGAGCGGGATGTCGACGTCGACGTCCTGCAGGTTGTGGTTGTCGGCGCCCCGTACCTCGAGAGCGCCGGTCTGCGTACGGAATTCGCCTTTGATCGATACGCGGTCGTCGAGGTGGCGTCCGGTGAGGGTCTCGGCCTTCCGGAGGTTGGTGACGGTCCCTTCGAACACCACTTCCCCACCGTCGCTGCCGGCGTGCGGTCCGAGGTCGACGACGTGGTCGGCGATGACGATGGCCTCGGGCTTGTGTTCGACGACGAGGACGGTGTTTCCCTTGTCGCGCAACTGGATCAACAGCTCGTTCATCCGCGCGATGTCATGTGGGTGCAGGCCGATGGTGGGTTCGTCGAACACGTAGGTGACGTCGGTGAGCGATGACCCGAGGTGTCGGATCATCTTGGTGCGCTGGGCTTCTCCGCCTGACAGCGTGCCGGAGGAGCGGTCCAGGCTGAGGTAGCCGAGGCCGATGTCGACGAACGAGTCGAGGGTCTCGCCCAGTGCCTCGATGAGCGGTCCGACGGCGGGATCGTCGACACCCTTGATCCATTCGGCCAGATCGCTGATCTGCATGGTACAGGCGTCGGCAATGCTGATGCCATTGATCTTCGACGACCGCGCCCCCTCGTTCAGGCGTGTGCCGTCGCATTCCGGGCAGACGGTGAAGATCACCGCGCGCTCCACGAACGCCCGGATGTGCGGCTGCATGGCGTCGACGTCCTTGGAAAGGAACGACTTCTCGATCTGCGGGACGAGTCCCGAGTAGGTGAGGTTGATGCCCTCGACCTTGATCTTGGTGGGCTCGCGGTAGAGCAGATCGTGCATCTGTTTCTTGGTGAACTTGTTGATCGGCTTGTCCGGGTCGAAGTAGCCGCACCCACGGAAGATCCGCCCGTACCAGCCCTCCATGGAGTATCCGGGGATGGTGATCGCACCCTCGTTGAGCGACTTGGTCTCGTCGTAGAGGGCGGCGAAGTTGAAGTCGTTGACCCGCCCCATGCCCTCGCACCGCGGACACATGCCGCCGGTGACCGAGAAACTGCGGCGCTCCTTGGTGGTCTGCCCGCGCTTCTCGAAGGTGACGGCGCCGGCGCCACTGACCGACGCGACGTTGAACGAATAGGCCTGTGGTGAGCCGATGTGCGGCTTGCCCAAGCGGCTGAACAGGATTCGCAGCATGGCATTGGTGTCGGTGACAGTACCGACGGTCGAGCGCGAGTTGGCGCCCATGCGTTCCTGATCCACCAGGATCGCGGTGGTCAGGCCGTCGAGGACATCGACGTCAGGCCGGGCCAGCGTCGGCATGAAGCCCTGGACGAACGCGCTGTAGGTCTCGTTGATCAGCCGTTGCGATTCGGCGGCGATGGTCCCGAAGACCAGCGAACTCTTGCCCGAGCCGGACACGCCGGTGAATACCGTCAGGCGGCGTTTCGGAATCTCGACGCTGACGTCTTTGAGGTTGTTTACCCGGGCACCGTGCACGCGGATCAGGTCGTGGGTGTCGGCGGGGTGGGTCGGGGCCATGGGCCCATGCTAGACAGTTGCGTCTGCCGCGGGTCTGGGTCCGGTGGGTCGGAGCGAGGTCCGCCCGACGCCCGCCGGAAGCGCGAGCGAATCTCGGTGTACAGCTGTACACTGTGCGGCATGACGCGCATCGCTCCTGATCGTCGCAGTGAGTTGTCGGCCCTGTCGCGGCTGGGATCCGCCGAACTGGGCAAGGCCCTGGTCGGTATCAGCAAGGTGCATGCAGCCGTCGCCGAATCGCTGTTCGGCGGGCTGCGCTTCACATTGGGTCCGCACGCCGATTCGGCACGCGCGGTCCATGACGCAGTGAGCACCGGCACCTACGCGGCGGTGGCCGCGTCGATCTGTGCGGCCGGAAGGATCGGTGAGATCGCGGCCGAAACACCCGGTGGTGTGCCATCTCACTCGCCACGCGGTGCCACCGTGCTGGCCATCCTCAACGGCCTGATCGGCGACGAATTGGCCGGCAAGCGGTCGCCGCTTGCGCCGGTGATGTCGATCCGCGTCGACGGCGCACCGGTCGACGTCGGTGCCGAAGAACTCGCCGCGGCGTACCCGGGCGCGACGTCGCACGTGATGGTGTTCGTGCACGGGCTCATGGAGTCGGAATACGCGTGGTCGGGTCCGGACCTGCCGAGCTACGGAACGCGTTTCGGCGAGGACATCGGAGCCACCGAAGTCCAGATCCGCTACAACACGGGCCGGCACATCAGCGACACCGGTCGAGAGTTGTCAGAGCTCTTGGCCAAGCTGGTGTTGCTGTGGCCGGTTCCGGTCACCGAGGTGACGCTCGTCGGGCATTCGATGGGCGGCCTGGTGATACGCAGTGCGTGCCACGCTGCCGCCGCAGATCCGTACTGGCTCAGCCTGGTTCGGCACACCGTGAGCCTGGGGACCCCACACCTCGGCGCCCCATTGGCCAAAGGGGTGCATGCCGCGACGACCGCCCTGCGCACCACACCGGTGACGCGACCGTTCGGCAACCTCCTCGGTCGGCGCAGTGCCGGCGTGCGTGACTTGTTCCACGGCACGCTGACCGACGACGGGTGGCTCGGACGTGACCCGGATGCGTTGCGGCAGAGCCGTGTTGCCGACCTGGAGCTGATCCCGGGTGTACGCCACCTGTTCGTCACCGCGAGTCTCACGCGCGACCCGCGTCATCCGTTGGGCCGCATCGTCGGCGACGGACTGGTGCTCGATGGTAGTGGCCGCGGTGAAAGTCGTTCGGTACGTATCGGTTTCCGGCCGGAGGATGGCATGCACATCGGGGGTGCGAACCATTTCACCCTGCTGAACAACGACGCGATCTATCGGTGGTTGCTCGAACAGCTGCGGCCGCGGAAGATGTTGCCGGCGGCATGAATCCGACCCGCGTCAGAACGGTGGCGGTGGGCCCTCGGTGTGGCGTTTGTGGTTGCGGTTCCGCTCTGCCCTTCTGCGGGCGTGTTTGTTCGCCGTCCGAGTCCGCGTGCGGGTCGGCCGTTGCATCGGTGCGGGCGAATCCGTTGGTGGCGCTTGGGGCCGGGCGGTGAACCGGATGCGCCGCAGCCCGGGCAGCAGGTCTTCAAGCGTTTCGGCCTCGCCGGGGATCACCAGTCCTTCGGGGGTGATGGTTTCGGTACGCAACCGGCCGGCGTCGTCGCGCCTCATGTCATCGAGCCACTCGCCGAACGTTTTCAACAAGTGCCACGGGCGGCATTTCGGATTGATGTTGTCCGAAGTGGTCTGACCGCCCGCGCTCGGATCGTCGTGGTCGTATTCGGCGACATGGTCGGCATCGGCCTGCCAAGCACTCGTGCCGCATCCGGGTTCGGTGCAGTAAGCGTGCCGGATGCGGACGAACTCGTCGAGGGCGGTGGTGGGCCGGTACGGGTCTGACGGGATCGACCCGGGCAGGATGAACGACCCGTCCGGGTCCATCGGGGTGCCCGGCGGGATCAGATGCGAGATGCGGGCGTCGGGTCGGCTCGCGAGTTCTCGGACGTGCTCGTCGTCGATGACACCGTGTCCGTCCATGAAGCCCGGGTTGTCCGCGCGGCCGTCGAGAGTGGCTTCGTCGCACACGACATGAATGACGAACCTCGGTGCCACCGGCACCAGCGTGGTCGACGCCGCCGGTGTGGGCTCGTCGGTGTCGGTGTCGGTGTCGGTGCCGGGGGTGAGGTCGAGGGTGGGTGTGGTGACGGGGCAGTCGTCGCGTCCGCATTCACACGTGAAGTCGGTGCCGCTGAGCAGACCGAATTCGGCGTCGGAGAGTCGTTGGTTCTTGGTGCGCCCGTCGTGCTCACACACCCGCTCGGCGACCACCTCGATATTGGCGAAGGCGATGCGGGCGTTCTCCGCCGACATCACCGCGGTCAACTCCGCAGTCCCGTCGCCGCGATTCTCCACCCACACCCCGCGCTTATCGAGCGCGTCCTTACGACGCTCGCGCACCGCGTCGGGATCATGCCGGAAGACGATGCGGTCGACCATGTCCCGCAGCCGTTGCGCCGAGTACGAGCCGGCCCGCAGGCGTTCGGCGATCTCCTCGTCGACCAGCGACGCGTAGTCCTGACCATCGATCAGATCGGTGCCGGTGATGATCTTCTTGGCCTGCCACGGGGCGATGACCCCATCGCCCAAGCACTCCAACACCTTCGGGAGTCGGTCGCGCAGGGCAATGGCCTCGTTGAGCAGTACCTCGGCCTGGTGACGGGTCAGGGTGCGGACCTGGGCGATGCGGGTGGCGGCATCGGCGAACCCGTCCACCACGAACCCGTCGGTCTCCTCGCGGGAGGTGACCAAATGGGTGTAGAGCACAGCGGCGTATTGGTAGTCGCGGTAGGCGAGGTAGGAATGCCCGCGGTCGATGTCCTTCATGCCGCGCAGCAGCTCGTTGACTGTTACGTCACCGGTCTGCTCTCCGTCGATGCCACCGACGTACTCGGCCGGCAGTCCACGCCACAGCGGCGGCACTGCAGACTCGGGCGAGGGTGACACGAGCGGCCTTTCAGAGATGCGGACATGACTGCAGGACAACCACATTCATCTCTGACTCGTGCATCACCCGACTGCTCGGTGGTGCGCCCCTCGTTCGCTCTTTCCTGCTGACGACAACGTACAACAGGGGTACGACAGGAACTTTCGGCTTGGCTTGTGGGTGGTCTCGATACGCGTCGGCCTCGCTGCGCTCGGTCGTCGCTACTCGACCGGCGGTGGCGGGCGCTGGTCTGGTTGCGCTCGGTCGTCGCTACTCGACCAGCGGCGGCGGGCGTCGGCCGTGCTGCACTCGGTCGTCGGTGCTCGACCAGCGGCTGGGCGCTGGTCTGGCTGCACTCGGTCGTCGGTGCTCGACGAGTGGCTGGACTGCGGTCTCGGTGCGCTCGGTCGTCGCTACTCGACCAGCGGCGGCGGGCGTCGGCACTTGCTGCGCTCGGTCGTCGGTGCTCGACGAGTGGCTGGACTGCGGTCTCGGTGCGCTCGGTCGTCGCTGCTCGACCAGCGGCGGCGGGCGTCGACCTCGCTGCGCTCGGTCGTCGCTACTCGACCAGCGGCCGGGCGTTGGTCTTTCTGTCGCTCGCGGGTGGGAACCCTTCAGTGACCCTTGAATGCCTCGGCGAGCCACCAGGATCCGCCGTCGGAGGCGATCTTTGCGTCGATGACCAGGACACCGTCGGGCGAGGATGCCCAGTCGGCGACGGCGGCCATGTCGTCGCGGCGGCGGACGGTGATTCCCGTTGCGCCGTAGCCGCGGGCGATGGCGGCGATGTCGGTGTCCGGGAAGGTGACCGTGTCGAGGTCGGCGTCGGCTCCGAAGTGATGGATCTCGGCGCCGTAGGCGGCGTCGTTGTAGACGGCGATGACCATCGGATTACCCAGACGCACAGCGGTTTCCAGTTCGCCGATACTCATCAGGAATCCGCCGTCGCCGGCCGCGACGACGGCGAGACGATCCGGCTGGGCGAGCATCGCGCCGATGCCACTGCCCAATCCGAGTCCGATGGACTGGAACGCCTGGGTGAAGACGAAACCGTTCTCGTCCGGCACCCGCAGGTAGGCACTCGGGTAGCCCATGAAGTTGCCGGAGTCGATCGCGACCACCCGTTGGGACGGGAGTGCGTCGTCGAGGACCGCGCTGAACACGCGGGGGTCGATGTGGTCGTCGGTCGAGAGGTCGGGTGTGACGACGTCATTCCACCATCGTTCGGCCTTGAGGCGGTCGGCGATGTCGGGTGTCCGGTATCCGGTCCTCGCTGATCCGCAGGCGGCTCGGACATCGAGAGCCGTTGCGCCGCAATCACCGTGGATGCCGAGGGTAACGGGTCGGTGTTTGCCCAGTGCGGAGAGGTCGTCGTCGATCTGCACGACTGTGGTGTCGGGTCCGATCAGCGAGCCCTGACGCATGGTCCACATGTTCAGCGCGCAGCCCCAGCCGACGATGACGTCGGCGCCGGAGATGAGTTGGGCGGACAGTGGACTCGAGAAGCCGCCGGAAATACCCAGGTCGAAGTCGTCGTCGCGGAAGAGTCCGGTGGCGACCGCGGAGGTGGCGACCAGGGCTCCGACGTGGGCGGCCAGGTCGGCGATCGGTGTGCCGGCGTGGCGTCCACCCCGGCCGGCGACGAAGACCGGCCGTTCGGCGTGAGCGAGGATCCGGCAGAGTTCATCGACCGAGGCGGCCGACGGCCGTACCGGTTCCGGCGCCGCCGGCACGGTGACCGCCGTCGGCTCCGCGACGACCTGCGCCTGCACATCCAGCGGCAGGTTCAACACGACGGTGCGTCGACCGTGCACCGCGGTGCGGTAGGCGCGCACCACATCGTCGACGGCGGTGGCGGCGCCGTGGACGCGCTCCGGCACGGCGCCGACGCTGCGCACGAGACCGTCCTGATCGATCCGGAAGTTCGACAGCACGGCCGCGCCCGCGGTGTCGGCGGCGAGCACGATCATCGGAGAGCGACTCTTGGCCGCCTCCGCGATGCCGGTCATGGCGTTGGTCAGCCCGCAGCCCTGATGCACCGACAGCACGCCGGGAAGGTCCGCGAGCCGACCGTAGGCGTCGGCCATCATCGCCGCACCGCCCTCGTGACGCGTGGCGACGAATCGAACACCATTGGCGCGCAACGCATTGGTGACCTCGAAATTGCCGCTGCCCACCACCCCGAACGCCACGCCCACCCCGAGTTCGGCCAGCGTCGCGCCGACCACATCGGCGACCGTGCTCATCGCGGCACGAACGCGAAAACGCGTGCGGGCGAGCCTGTTCCACCGACGATCGGCAATGGGGACACCACCAGCATCGCGCCGGTCGGCGGCAGCGCGTCGAGGTTCTGCAGCTGTGTCAAGCCGTACTTGTCGGCGCCGAGGAGGTGATAGTGCGCGGGGAACGCCGGGTCCATGCCGCCCGCCTGGCCGGCGTCGATGCCGACGGTTTCGACGCCGTACCCGGTGATCGCCGACTTCGCCAGCCATTCGGCCCCGGCCACGGACAGACCCGGGCTGTGCGGGCCGTTCTCGTCGGCGTTGAGGAAGGCCTTGGCGTCGGTGTTGAAGCGGCTCCACCCGGTCTTGAACAAGAGCCAGGCCCCGTCGGGCAGTGGGCCGTTGTCGGCGACGTAGGACTCGAAGTGGTCGGGTTCGAGGAGGAAGTCGGGGTTGTCGGCGACCTCGGCGGTGAAGTCGAGGATCACCGCGGGGCCGACGAGCCGGGACGGTGCGATCTGATCGACCGAGTTGCCGTCGCGTCCGCTGGCCCAGTGGGTGGGGGCGTCGAGGTGGGTGCCGGTGTGCTCACCGGTGTGGATGTTGTTCCAGCCCCAGAACGGTCCGTCGTCGTCGAAGTCGCTGACCTTCTCCAGCGACAGCGAGATGGTGTTCGCGAACGGCTCCGGTAGTTGCAGCACCGGGGTCTGCGGGCTGAGCGGGGCGGTGAGGTCGACGATGGTCACCGAGCCGTCGGCGAGGCTGGTCAGGAGAGAGCTGATGGCGGTCATGGGTTCCACCCTAGGGGGCTGCGGCATCACGGATGGCGAGATGCCCAAGCGCCACGATCCTGACCGCACGCCTACGCGCGCTCGCACAGCCATTACGCGTCAATTATTGACGTATCGCCCCGCCACGGACGTGTTTAGGCGGAACGCCAACCAATCTCGACGCGATGCGTCCGGTCGGGTCAGCCGTCACGATCCAGAGCGATGCGGACCTGAACGTTCCCGTTCTCGTCGCGACCGCTCACGGCGTTGCCGGACCTTTCCTGGCCGTCGAGGGTGAGTGAAATCGGTCCGCCCTCGCCGGTGAAGTTGCGCCACCAGTTCTTGTTGTCCGCCGCGCCGACGCCGACGATCACCATGTTGCCACTGCGGCGGTACTGCACGGGCAACTCGACCCGTTTCGCGGACTTGCGCCCGGTGTAGCGGAGGACGGTGAACGACCCCTGCGTCACCGATCGGATGCCGGGTAGGCCGAGAAGCGGGATCACCGCCTTGTTGAAGAGCGCCGCACCGCGCTGAATCGTGTTCACCGACAATCCTTCCTGCAAGGGCCGTTCTGGTCGATGGTGCCCGACGTCGCCGTGGAGTGCCAGCTTTCGTATCGATGAGGATGTACGTCGCTGGGAGTCGGGTGGTTATCTTGCGAGGGTTTCGACTCGATGCTCCGCTGGCGCTCCGCATCGGCTCAACCAGCGAAAGGGCTGACTCCGCTGGCGCTCCGCATCGGCTCAGCCAGCGAACAGGCAACTCAACCAGCACATGCGCGGCACCCCGTTGCCGACGCCCGACCCTGGACCGATACTTGACACTGATGTAAAGTTCGCTGGAGTCGTGGGAACGAGGAGGAACGTCGATGAAACTGCTGGTGGCCAATCGCGGCGAGATCGCCGTGCGCATTCTGGCGACGGCGGCGACGATGGGGATTCCGACGGTGGCCGTGCACCCGGCAGACGACGCGTCGTGCGCCCACGTCGCGCGGGCCGGCGAGGCCGTCGTGCTCGACGGTGCCGGCGCGGCCGGTTATCTCGACATCGAACAGATCATCAAGGCGGCGCAGAACACCGGTGCCACGATGATCCACCCGGGCTACGGTTTCCTGTCCGAGAATCCGGCGTTGGCGCGTGCCTGCGCCGATGCCGGCATCACCTTCGTGGGGCCGTCTCCGGAGCATCTGGAGTTGTTCGGTGACAAGACCGCGGCCCGTGATCGAGCCGTCGATCTCGGGATCCCGGTCAGCGCCGCGACCACTGCACCCACCGAACTGGCTGTGGCACAGGAGTTCTGGCAAGGGCTCGGGGATGGCGCGGCGGTGATGGTCAAGGCGGTTGCCGGCGGCGGCGGACGCGGGATGCGATTGGTGTCCACACCGGAGGACCTGACAGCCGCGCTGGAGCGGTGCGCGTCGGAAGCCCGCGCCGCCTTCGGTAACGGCTCGGTGTACGTCGAGGAGGTGATCGCCGATGCGCGGCACATCGAGGTGCAGATCGTCGGCGACGGGCAGACCGTGACCGCGCTCGGCGAGCGCGACTGCTCGGCGCAACGACGCCGCCAGAAACTGGTCGAGATGGCGCCGGCCCCGGGACTCGACGACGCGCTGCGTGCCCGGCTGTTCGCGGCGGCACGGCAACTCACCGCCGGCTACCGGGGACTGGCGACCGTCGAGTTCCTGGTAACCGGCAGCGATTTCGTGTTCCTCGAATGCAACCCACGAATCCAGGTGGAGCACACCGTCACCGAGGAGGTCACCGGCATCGATCTCGTGCAGGTCGGGATACGGATCGCCGCGGGCGCCACGCTGCACGACCTCGCACTGACGGCGACCCCCGAATCGCGCGGCGTCGCCATCCAGTCGCGGGTCAACACCGAGACCGTCTCTCCCCTGGGCGACATCGCGCCGGGAGTCGGTCGGCTGGAACGCTTCACGCCGCCGACCGGACGTGGGGTGCGCGTCGACACCCACGGCTATGTCGGCTACGAGATCGGACCTCGCTACGACTCGCTACTGGCCAAGGTGATCGTCACCGGTTCCGATCATGCCTCGGTGGCGGCACATGCCGACCGCGCGCTGGGCGAGTTCGACGTCGCGGGCGTGCCGGTCAACATCTCTCTGCTGCAATCGATCCTGCGGCTGCCCGCGTTGGCCGAGGGTCGTCTGGACACGACGTTCGTCGACGCGCACATCGCCGAACTGGCCGTCACCGATACGACACCGCCTGTGCCCAAGGATGATTCGGCGACCGCCGACGCCCGGGTGGTATCCGAGGGTCCCCCCGGCTCGGTGCCCGTGCCCAGCCCGCTCCGGGGAGTCGTCGTGGCCGTGCCGGTCTCCCCCGGTGACATCGTCGGCCCGCGCACCGACGTGGTGATCGTCGAATCGATGAAGATGGAGCACGTCGTCTCCAGTCCCGCAACGGGTTCGGTTGCCGCGGTGGCGGTGGCGGTCGGCGAGTCGGTGGAGCCTGGCGATCCGCTGATCTTCGTCGTCGAGAACGACGCCGCCCATGCCGGGGATGACAGCGCCGACGATCGCGATCTCGACCGCATCCGGCCCGAGCTCGACGAGTTGTTCACCCGACGGCACAACACGCTGGACGAGGGTCGGCCCGAGGTCGTCGAGAAGCGGCACGCGAAGGGCCGGATGACCGCCCGGGAAGGGCTTGCGGCGCTGCTCGATCCGGGCAGCTTCGTCGAGTACGGCGCGCTGACCATCGCCGCACAACGGCAACGCCGCGACGTGAACGACCTCATCGTGCGCACTCCCGCCGACGGACTGCTGACCGGCACCGGGCGGGTCGGTGGCCTGCCGGTTGCGGTGTTGGCCTACGACTACACCGTGCTCGCCGGCACTCAGGGACTGCACAATCACAAGAAGACCGACCGCCTGCTGGAACTGGCTCACCGCCAACATCTTCCGCTGGTGCTGTTCGCCGAGGGTGGCGGCGGCCGGCCGGGAGACACGGACACCTCGGCGGTGGCGCAGCTCGACGTCGCGACGTTCCGGCTGATGGCGCGATTGAGCGGCACCGTGCCGACGGTGGCCATCGTGTCCGGATACTGCTTTGCCGGCAACGCGGCGCTCGCGGGAAGTTGCGACGTGATCATCGCGACCGAGGGTTCGAGCCTCGGGATGGGTGGCCCGGCGATGATCGAGGGCGGCGGGTTGGGCAGTGTCGCCCCCGGCGACGTCGGTCCGATGGATGTGCAGTGGGCCAACGGTGTCGTCGACCGGCTCGTCGCCGACGACGCCGCCGCGATCGCCGATGCGCGCCGCCTCCTGTCCTATCTCGGGGCCGAGCCCGACGACGCCGAGATCACCGCCGCCGATCAGCGGGAACTGCGACATCTGGTGCCGGAGAACCGGTTGCGCGCGTATGCGATCCGGCCGGTCATCGACGCCCTCTTCGACACCGGGTCGGTACTGGAACTGCGCGCCGGCTTCGGTGCCGGGATCGTCACGGCGTTGGCCCGGATCGACGGGACACCGGTCGGGGTGATCGCCAACAATCCGCAGCATCTCGGTGGCGCCGTCGACGGCGACGCCGCCGACAAGGCGGTGCGGTTCTTCGAGATGTGCGATGCGTATCGGCTGCCTGTTGTATCGCTGTGCGATACACCGGGATTCATGGTGGGCCCGGATGCGGAGCGCACCGCGACGGTACGCCGCTTCAGCGACATGTTCCGGGCCGGAGCCAACCTGGAGGTGCCGGTGGTCATGGTGGTGCTGCGCAAGGCCTACGGACTCGGGGCGATGGCGATGGCGGCCGGCGACCTGCATGTGCCGCTGGCCACCGTGTCGTGGCCGACCGGCGAGTTCGGTGGCATGGGACTCGAGGGGGCGGTGCGGCTCGGGTTCCGTGATCAGCTCGAGGCGATCGACGACCCCGTCGCGCGCCAGCAGCGCTACGACGAACTCGTCGCCGTGTACTACGAACGCGGCAAGGCACTCAACGTGGCCAGCGTGTTCGAGATCGACGCGGTGATCGACCCGGCCGAGACACGCGACGTGATCGTTCAGTGTCTCGCGAATCACGGCCTCGCAAATCACGGTATGAGCAACCACGGCGTGAGCAACCACGGCGTGAGCAACCACGGCACGCATCCGGTGCGATGAACGCCATCGGTCATCGGAGCCTGCCGGTCGACGACAAGCGAGATCTGCTGCTCGACGCCGCCGAACGCGTCTTCTGCCGCGCCGGGTACGCGGGCACGACGATGGCTGCGCTCGCCGCGGAGGCCGGCGTCACGCGTCCGACCATGTACGCGTACTACGCGTCGAAGGACGAAGTGTTCAGCGCTCTGGCACAACGGGTTCGGCACGAGCTCCTCGACCTGCAGGAGCGGGCGGATGTCACCACACCGCGGGACACACTCCGCGGCACGCTGGCCGAGAGCCTCGATGCCTACGTCCGCCACCAGCCGATCATCACGGTGATCGCACATCAGGCCCTGGCGGATCCGTCGATCCGCGCACTGCAGAACGAGATCTACGACCGCGCCAACCGGCGGCACACCCGTTATGTCGAGCGACTGATGCGTGCGGGTGCCGCCGATCCACCCGTCGCGCCGGCGATCCTGGCCGAGATCGTCACCGGGATGACGATTCGGTTCGCCGAACTGGTTGTCGCGCAACCCGACCGGCGGACCGAACTGACCGACGCCCTGGTCGCGGCGTACTGGCGGTTGGCGGGAATGGAGTGAGCATGTCGATGGAGATCGTGGACAGCATCGTCGTCGGGGCCGGCGTGGTCGGCCTCGCCGTGGCCCGGGAGCTGGCCCGATCGGGCCACGAGGTGATCGTCGTCGAATCCGAGGATGCGGTCGGCACTCAGACGAGTTCGCGCAACTCCGAGGTCATCCATGCCGGCATCTACTACCCGCAGGGCAGCCTCAAGGCGCGCGCCTGCGTCGCCGGGCGCGAACGGTTGTACCGCTACTGCGCCGACCACGATGTGCCGCACAGGCGGACCGGCAAACTCATCGTCGCCACCGACGACGATCAGCTGCCGAAGCTGGCCGGCATCAGGGACAAGGCCCACGCGAACGGCGCCACCGACCTCCGACTGGTGGGCGCCGACGAGTTACACGACCTCGAGCCGGCGCTGCATGCGGTCGGCGCGTTGCTGTCGCCGTCGACGGGCATCATCGACTCGCACGCACTGATGCGGGCACTGCGGCGCGACGCCGAGGAGAGCGGAGCGGTGGTGGCGCTGCACAACTCGGTCACGGGTGGACGGGTCGCCGACGATGGGACCGTCGTCGTCGACATCGCCGATTCCGGATCGGTGGCCTGTCGCACGCTGGTGAACTGCGCCGGACTCGGCGCGTGGGACGTGGCACGCAGCCTCGACGGATTCCCGGCGCAGCACGTCCCACCGCGGTATCTCGCGAAGGGCAACTACTACGCGCTCTCGTCCGGCACCGTCCCGTTCACCCGGCTCATCTATCCGGTGCCCGTCGACGGTGGCCTCGGGGTGCATCTGACCCTCGATCTGGGCGGCGCGGCGCGGTTCGGGCCCGACGTCGAGTGGATCGACGAGGTCGACTACACGGTCGACCCGACCCGCGCCGACGGCTTCTACGCGGCGATCCGCCGCTATTGGCCCGGCCTGCACGACGACTCGCTGCACCCGGACTACGCGGGCATCCGGCCCAAGGTGTCCGGGCCGGGCGGGCCGGCCGGCGATTTCGTGATCTCGGGCCCGGCGCAGCACGGCGTGGCCGGGGTGATCAACCTGTTCGGCATCGAATCGCCAGGCCTCACATCATGTCTGGCACTCGCGGCGGGTGTCGGCCAACTACTCGCGGTCTAGCGTTGGACCAGCCTGGGCCACCGCCCATTCCAGGGCATGATCGGCGACCTTCTGCCAGCCCGGTTCACCGCACGTCCAATGAGAACGACCTGGAAACTCGTGGAACTCGGTGATCGCCACTGACTTCCGGTACTTGCGGGCGTTCGACTTGTTCACCGCGGGCGGCATGATGTGATCTGCACCCCCGGCGATGAAGAGCAATGGTGCACGCTCGGCGCGGGTGTAGTCGACCCACGTCTCCTGATGGCCGGGCGTCAGATTCGCGAGCACACCGTAGTTCCATACCCACGAACCGGGCGCGGCGATCGCGTAACGGTCGTACACGGCCTGCGACTCGGCGTCGTCGAGGGTGTTGGTGAATGCGTAGTGCCACTGCTTCGGCGTGAACCCCGCCGCCTTGTGACGGTTGGACCAGCTTTTCAGGATCGGCAGGAGGGACCTGACCTGCGACAACGGTTGCGTACGCACACCTTCGGTAGGCGCCGAGTCGATCACCACCGCCGCGGCACCGAGTCCACGATCAAGCAGCAATTGGGTCAAGATGCCACCGAACGAATGCCCCATGATGATCGGTGGTGTCGGCACCGATTCGATGATGCTGCTGAGATGGTCGACCGTCTCCGGGACGGTGAGACGGGCGATCACCTCGGGGTTCTCGCGAAGCGCTTCGACCTCGATGTCGAAGCCGGGGTAGGCGGGGGCGATCACCCGGTACCCCTTGTCCTGGTAATACGGCACCCAGTGTTCCCATGACCGCGGCGTCACCCACAGCCCGTGTACGAGGACGATGGTGTCGGGGGCGCTGGTCATGATGGTCTCCGTTCGCGAACGCCGCGCGGCGCTCGGGTGGGCGTTGGTCGGTGGGCGGCTGATCGGCTGATCGGCTGATCGGGGTGGGCCGGTGATCGGGTGGGCGCCGACAGGAGCAACCCCGGACAACCGTAGCTCCTCGAACATCGTCCGAACTGGTTGTGCGCGCACGATTCTGTATCCACGATGTCGGCGCGTCGCCACTCCGCGACGAGGATTCAGGTGTCCGGGTTGTCGCGACGCCACTGCGTCGGCGTGACACCGAACGCTGCCCGGAACCGCTTGGCGAAGTGCGTGGAATCGCTGAAGCCGTGCGCCGACGCGACCGCGGGGATGGTGAGGTGCCGCCGGGTGATCAGCGTGTCGCGGGCCCGGTCGAGGCGCCGCCGGATGATGAAATCCATGAGGTGACCATTCTCGATCGGCCACTCGGCGTACAACTTTCGCGTCGAGATGTGGAACTCGGCGGCTATCGACTCGGCCGACAACGCGCTGTCTGTGAGATGGTCGTCGATGTACGCCTGCACTCGCGCGACGAGTTCGTCCGACGGCGATCGATCATTGTCCCCCGCCGCCGTCAGGAGCAACGCCCGCAGCAGTGCCACCGTCGACGAGGTGAGGTCTTCGAGGATCGTCGGCTCTTGGCGCGCAATGCGACCCAGATGGATGAGATGGTTACAGACGAACGGCACCAACGGATTCGATGCACTGAGATTGTCGATGCCGCACCGGATGGACTCGATCGGCAAGGTCAGACGTGCGTGCGGAAGGTTCACTGCCACAATGCTTCCCGCATCGAGCGCACGGAGATCGAATGGCTGCGACGCGTCCACCACAAGGAGATCACCCGAATGAGTCGACTGACCGGCCCGGCGCAAGGTCCAGGTGCCGTCGTCGCTCGCCGCCGCGATGAGACGACGCTCCTGGCAATCTCGTGAACGGTCGACCGGTTGCCGGATCGCGACCCCGCGGTGCTGGGCGGTGGTCAGCCACACATCATCGCCCATCGACCAGGTGCCCACCGCGGGCGCTGGACGCACCACGATCAGCCGTCCGCGTCGAGCGACAACCGGCGCCACACACGCGGTGTCAGTCCGTACGTTTCCCGGAAGCGTCGACTCATGAACGACGCGTTGGTCATACCCCAACTACGGGCGATCTGGACCACCGAGCGGCTGGAGCTCTCCGGTCGTGCCAGCTCGTCGCGGATACCCTCGAGGCGGGCGGCGATGATCCACTGCTCCAGGCTGAAATCCGCGTCGGCGCAGAGCCGAAACAACTTGCGCAGTGAGATGTCGTGAGCCTCGGCAATGGTGACCGGAGTGAGGTCGGGATCTCCGAGGTGACGCCGGATGTATCCCCGGATGCGCGGCAGCAGGACGTCGGCCAGCGCGCCTCGCCCGAAGTCGGCATCGTAAGCCGACGCCAGCAATGCGCGCGCCAGGTCGATCGCTGTGTCCCCGATGGCTTCTGCGACGACGGGTTCTGCCGTGGCCTGGTCTCCCCCATCGGTCATCTCGTGGATGTGGGTGCGCAACATCGGATACACCGGACTCGCCATGAGTCGGCTCGACGCCACCCGGATCACGTCCGGGGCGAGGTCAAGGTCGGCCAACGGAACGTAGAGCGCGCGTGAGCTCCCGCGTCCCGACCACGCGTACACGTACGGCGAGTTCATGTCATTGACCATCAGGTCGCCACTGCGCACCATCCGCTGTTCGCCATACATCTCGTGACGGCCGACGCTGCGCTCCTGGACCGCGATGGCCAGGACATCTGCCGGACTCGACCGCACCTGCCTTGCGGACCGTTCGAGATGCACCCCGGTCAGCTGTGCGCGAAATATGCTGGCGCGACCGTAGGGGAAGACTTCGATGATCGAGTCCGCGGTGGTCGGCTCGTCGAGTTCGACCGTGGTCGGCCACGACTGCTCCAGAAAGGCGGCACGGGTGACCTCGCCACGATCACCTTCCGCGACGTCCGCCGACCGGTACACGATCGCCATGTCTCTCCCTGGGCAGCAGCACCGATCGTGTACCGGAGCATGGCCTTGACCTGCAAGATTATCGTGAATTGTCCGATTTCGGCAGGCATCGGCACGTCCACCGGGAAGGATCAGCGTTCATTCCGGATCTCCCACCAGCCGCGTGGACCGATTCCGTACGAGTGCGTGAAGGCGCGGGCGAATGAGGCCAGATCGGTGAAACCATGGGCCTGTGCGAACACCGGGTCAGGGCCGGTCGCCGACGTCCGCAGCGCGTCACGAGCGGCCGACAGGCGCTTGGCCTCGATCCAGCGCGGCAGGTCGACGCCCGCCTCGCCGGTGATCCGCAACAGCTCGTGACCGGCCATGCCGACGTAGAGAGCGATTGTGTCGCAGGACAATCCAGGGTCGGCGAGATTGGCGCCGACGTATCGGTCGATCTTCCGCAGCAGTGCGTCGGGATCCCTGACCTCCCGAGACCGCGAGCCCGCGACCGTCAGCAGTGTCCGGATCAACGTGACCGATGCCACGCCGAGCGAATGTGCGGCGCTCGTCGGGACCTCGGCATCGCGACCGACGCACAGGTCGTCGACGTGGCGCCGAACGATGGCGTACAGCGGATTGTCGGCGATGAGTGGTGCGGCGGATCTGATCTGCGCGTGCGTGAGGCCGAGCATCGTCGTCGGCACATGCAGGCAGCGCGACCGGCCCCACCCGGCCCAACCGAAATCGTATGGCGCATCGAGGTCGACGACCATCAAGTCGCCGGGACGGACCACCTGCCGGCGGCCGTGTTGTTCGAACCGACCCACGCCGAATGCCTGAACGGCGACGCCGATGGTGCCGGCGGGGCCGCGCCGGATATCACGCGCGTTGCGGTGCAATCGGTTACCGGTCATCGACGCACAAAACAGGCTCGCGTCACCAATCGCCCACGACTCCATGAGCGCCGCCATCCGAGCGGTCCGAACGAACGACACCGTCGACGGCGCAGAGTGCTCCTGGACGACCGTGCGCGCGACGTCGGCGCGATCGGATGGCGCGTGGTCGAGGCTGTCGAAGACGACAACCAACGTCAACCCTGGGCCGCGACCGCGGCGCGCAGCACCGTCCGCGTCACGGCGTCCGGGCGCGATACGAGCGATGCGTGGGAGGCATTGACCTCCGACGTCCGGCCGGGTGCGGCGCGCGATGCCATGAAGCGCTGCAGCGCAGGTGGTATCACCCGGTCCTGCTGCGAGACCAGATACCAGCTCGGCACCTTCGCCCACGATGGTGAACCGGACAGCTCGAGGTTCGCGCGGAGGGCGGCCGACTTCTGATGGGCGAACATGTCGGCAGCAACAGCCGGTGTGACGTCTTGGACGAACGTCTCGCGGAAATACGGTCGCGCGATGTAGCCGTCGATGTTGCGTCGATTGATGCCGGTGGGGTCGCCCTCGACGACGGTCAGTTGAAGTGCGGGCGGCACTAACCGGCTACCGGGGTAGGTGATCGGGTTCAACAGGCCCTGGACGAACTCGCCACTCGCAGGTGCGAAGGCGGCGATGTACACATTGGCTCGGACATCGGGGTCGTGCGTGTTGGTGATGACGAAGCCGCCGTAGGAGTGACCGACGAGCACGATGGGCCCCGCGATCGTTGCCAACTTCTTCTCCAGTTGTCCGGAATCGTAGGCGGGCGAACGCAACGGATTGTCGAACAGGACGACCGGATAGCCCGCAGCGCGCAGGTTGGCAGCCACGTCGTGCCACCCCGACGAGTCGGCGAACGCACCGTGGACCAACACGATGGTGGGCTTGGGTTCCGCCGCCGACGCCGGCGGCATCGACAGCCCCAACACCACGGCGATCAACGAGAACGCGACCGCCACTCGCGTGGATGCGCGTCGGAAAACAGAGGAAGAGAATGACATCGCAAGCCCTTTCTCGAGAATCGATGCCATCACTTTAGGTTCCTGATGGGCCGCGGATCTGGTTCTGACCGCACGGATGTGTGCTGAGGACGCCACGCCCGACTTGCTGGGTATGCACGAAGATGTTCTGTGCATGCATGCAGGAGGCGTCCGGAACACGCTGGGGTGTTCACTCGACGCACCATGGCCGTAGTCTTCGACACCGAACAACTGCCGGTCGCCGACCGCATCGAGGCCACCGTGTGCGCGATGCAGGAGCAGTCGGTGCCGTCGACAGTCATCCTGCACCCCGATGCCGCCGTCAGGTCCCGGATGGAAGTCTGGGACTACGGCGCAGCGGCCGTCTTCCAGGCCGACATGACCGGCTTCCGCCTGCAGCGCACGATCCGCCAGATCAAGGCGAACCCCGGCCGGCAACTCGGAATCGCGCTGCACGACAACTGCATCGGACGTCAGGAGCAGAACGGTGACCAGCGCCTGGTTCCTCCGGGAGCACTGATGGTCACCGATCACAACGCCCCCTACACCTACCAACTCGACGGCCACGGGACGCCGTACTGCCTGTTCGTACCGATCGATGCGCTGGGCCTTCCGGCTGAGGTGGTGCGCGAGGCGGCATCGCGGCTGCGGGCCAGCCCGATCCACGATCTGATGGTGGACCACATCAGTGACCTCACCCGGCAGGCCGATCGGCTGTCCGCCTCGCCGGTCGCCGGACAGCTCGGCGACACCAGCATCGAACTCTCCCGCGCATTGCTCGCGTCGGCCTACGACGTGCACTACGCCCGCGGGATGATGGCCGAGGTTCTGCTCCCCCGGCTTCGTGCCCACATTCGTGCCCACCTTGCCGACCCGGCGCTCTCACCTCAGTCGATCGCGTCCGCCCACGGGATCTCGGTCCGCAAACTGTTTCGAGTGTTCGCCGACGCCGGAGTGAGCGTGGAGCAGTGGATCGTCGCCGGCCGACTGGAAGGAGCACGCGCCGACCTCGTTCGACCCGAGACGCGGCATCTCCCGGTCGCGGTGATCGCCCGCAACTGGGGGTTCACGAACCCGTCGCATTTCTCCAAGCGGTTTCGCGTGATGTACGGGATGAGTCCACGAGCCTGGCGCAATGCCACCGGAGACGGCAAGCCCTGACAAGCGCTTGGTTAGGGTGAGATCAGGCCGGTGGCCTCACCACCGCACGCACGGCGTCAGGAGAGAGATGAAACTCGGTCTACAGCTTGGATATTGGGGTGCTCAGCCGGCGACGAACCACGCGGAGCTGGTCTCCGCCGCGGAGGCCGCCGGATTCGACAGCATCTTCACCGCCGAGGCCTGGGGTTCCGACGCCTATACCCCGCTCGCCTGGTGGGGTTCGGCCACGCAACGGGTCCGGCTGGGTACCTCGGTGCTGCAGCTCTCCGCGCGCACCCCCACCGCGTGCGCGATGGCGGCGCTGACGCTCGATCACCTGTCCGGAGGCCGGCACATCGTCGGCCTCGGTGTCTCCGGGCCCCAGGTCGTGGAGGGCTGGTACGGGCAGAGGTTCGCCAAGCCCCTCGGCCGTACCCGCGAGTACATCGACATCATGCGGCAGGTGTGGGCGCGTGAGGCGCCGGTGACGAGTCCGGGTCCGCACTATCGGCTCCCGCTGTCCGGGGAGGGCACCACCGGACTGGGCAAGCCCCTCAAGCCCATCACGCATCCGCTGCGCGCGGACATCCCGGTGATGCTCGGCGCGGAGGGACCCAAGAACATCGCGCTCGCCGCGGAGATCGCCGACGGGTGGCTCCCGCTGTTCTACACGCCACGGATGGCCGACACCTACAACGCCTGGCTCGACGAGGGATTCGCCCGGGCCGGTGCCCGTCGCACCCGCGACGACTTCGAGATCTGTGCCACCGCACAGATCGTCATCACCGACGACCGGGCGGCGACGTTCGAGGCGATCAAGCCGTTCCTGGCGCTGTACATGGGCGGTATGGGCAGCGAGGACACCAACTTCCACGCCGAGGTCTACCGGCGGATGGGTTACGGGGAGATCGTCGACGAGGTCACGGCGCTGTTCCGCAGCAACCGCAAGGACGAGGCCGCGCACATCATTCCCGATGAGGTGGTGGAGGATTCGGCGATCGTCGGCGACGCCGACCACGTCCGTACCCAGATCAAGGTGTGGGAAGCCGCCGGTGTCACCACCATGCTGGTGTCGCCGGGCAGCGTCGAGGAGATCAACCGGCTCGCGGCGCTGATCTGACGCCGATGTCGAAGATCATCCTCGCCTACGTCATTGCGGTCGCGGTCGGGTCGGCGTGGCTGTTGGCCGGCCCCGACACGGGTCGACTCTGGCTCGACACGCTGATCGCCGATGTCCTGGCCACGCTGGTGATCTTCGCGTTCAGTCACCGATACGCGAATTCCAGCTTCTACGACGCCTATTGGAGTGTCATTCCCCCGCTGCTGCTCTGCTATTGGTGGTGGCACGGAGATCTGGGTGTCGGGGACCTGCGGACGTGGGCCCTGGCGGTGGTCGTGTTCGTCTGGGCGATCCGCCTGACGGCGAACTGGGTGCGCTCGTTTCCCGGCCTGCACCACGAGGACTGGCGCTACGCGATGATCCGCGACGATGCCGGCCGATGGGCTTGGGCCGCAGATCTTTTCGCGATCCACCTGATCCCGACCCTACAGGTGTTCCTCGCCATGCTGCCCGTCTACGTCGCTGTCACGACAACGCCCGTCGGACCCGGGTGGCTGGTGGCCGTCGCATTTCTGGCGGGACTCGGCGCGATCACGCTGGAGTCCGTCGCCGACCTGCAGATGCAACGCTTCGCGCGTGACCGTCGACCCGGACAGGCGATGGATCGTGGACTGTGGTCGTGGTCGCGGCATCCGAACTACTTCGGCGAGTTCGGATTCTGGTTCGCACTCGCCCTGTTCGGAGTCGCGGCGTCGCCGTCGGACGCCTGGTGGTTGTTCCTCGGCTGCCTCGCCATGCTGGCCATGTTCGAAGGTGCGAGCATCCCGATGATGGAGCAGCGCAGCCTGCAGCGACGACCGGACTATCAGTCCGTGATCGATCGGGTGCCGCGGTTCGTGCCGCGGCCGCCGCGACGCACCCCCGTCGGTCGATGACCCGGATCCGGCCACGGCCAAGGGTTCTCATCGGCGGGCTCGGCGACACCGGCATCCTGACCGCCATCCATCTGGCACCGCACGTCGACGTGGTCGGGGTGTCGGTGAAGCCGGGCCTGGTGAGCGGACAGGAGGTCGGCACCCGCATCGCCCGGCCGGACGACTGGGCCAGGGACTACTGGATCGCGTTCGACCGATTCCGCGGACTCGACCGCGTGCGCATCGTGCACGGCACCCTGACGGGACTCGATCGTGGCGAGCGCACCGTCGGTGTCGAGCTGTCCGGCGGCAGGAGCGTGCGTGAGGGCTACGACATCCTCGTCGTGTCCACCGGAGTCCGCAACGGGTTCTGGCGGGTGCCCGCGGTGCAGACCGCCGACCAGGTCGACGCAGACCTCGCCGACGTCCACCACACGCTGGCGCGCGCCGGTTCCGTCGCGGTCGTCGGTGGTGGTGCCGCGGCCGTCAGTGCCGCCGCCAATGTCGCCGCGCGATGGCCCGGGAAGCGGGTCGATCTCTATTTTCCCGGCGATCGCCCACTCCCCCAGCATCATCCGCGGGTCTGGCCGCACATCGGCCGCCGACTGCAGCGGCTCGGCGTCGTCGCGCACCCCGGCCATCGGGCTCGGGTTCCGGATCAGGGTGCGCCGCAACAGATCACGTCCGGCCGCGTCGAATGGGCCACGGGGCAGCCACCGACCACCGCGGACGCGATCGTCTGGGCCATCGGCGCGGTCCGCCCGAACACCGAGTGGCTGCCCGCCGACCTCCTCGACGAATGCGGATTCGTCCGGGTGACCGGCGATCTGCGCGTCGCCGGATGCGACGACATCTTCGCCGTCGGTGATGTCGCGGCCACCGATGCGCTGCGCAACTCGGCACGCAATCGGGCGGATCGGCTGCTCGCCCACAACATCCGAGCGATGGTCGCCGGTAAACCGTTGCGTCGCTACCACGCTCGGCGTCGTCGGTGGGGTTCGGTGATCGGCGTACAGCACGACGGCCTCGAGGTGTTCGCGCCGAACGGTCGTCCGTTCCGGTTCCCGGCCTGGTCCATCGACTCGGTGCTGCAGCCGGGCATCGTCCGCCGGGGTATCTATCGCGGCATCCGCGGGCGCTGAGACTCCAGCCAATTGTTCACGAGCGGAACCACACTCGCGCCCTCGCCGCTCGCCGACGCGACCCGTTTCATCGATCCGCCGCGGATATCGCCGGCCGCGAACAGTCCGGGCACACTGGTGGCCAGATCGGCCGGCGGGACGTCGTCGGGCCACAGTTCCCGCGGCACCTCGCGGCCGGTGCACACATATCCGTTGGCGTCGCGCGCGACGTCGTCGGGTAACCAGTCGCAGTGCGGCTGTGCGCCCAGAAGCAGGAACAGTCCACCGATGTTGCGCCGTTCCTCGACGCGGGTCCGGGTGTCGCACAGGGTCACCCACTCGAGCCGACCGTCACCACCGCCGTCGACGACCTCGGAACACCCGTGCACGGTGATGCGTGGGTTGAACGCGATCTCGCCGATCAGATACTGCGACATGGTGGCCGAGAGATCGGGGCGCCGCACCGCGATGGTGACCGACCGCGCACAGCGGGCGAGGTGGATGGCCGCCTGTCCGGCAGAGTTGCCGCCGCCGACGACGATGACGTCCTGCCCCTCCATCTCCCGGGCGGCGCTCATCGCCGCCCCGTAATACACGCCCACACCGACGAGATCCTCGAGCGCGGCCACACCGAGCCGCCGGTAGGCGACGCCCGTGCTGATGAGGACGGACCGGGCATGCACGTCGCCACCGCCGGTGACGATCCGGAACGGGCCTTCACCCTCGGCGACCAGATTTTCGGCCGGCCATCCGGTGAAGAACCGTGCGCCGAAGCGCACCGCCTGGGTGCGCGCCCGCTGGGCGAGTCGCATGCCCGAGATGCCGCGCGGAAAACCGAGATAGTTGCGGATCATGGAGCTGGTGCCGGCCTGCCCGCCGATGGCCTCGGATTCCAGCACCACGGTGGACAACCCCTCCGACGCCGCGTACACGGCGGCGGCGAGTCCGGCCGGGCCGGCGCCGACCACCGCGAGGTCGACGGTCGAGTCGACCTCCACCTCGTCGGGGCGGCCGAAGATCATCACCGCCACCTCGCGCGCCTCCGCGGGGGCGATGACCAGATCGGCCGGTCCCTTCAACGAGTGCACGAGCGGATAGGGCACGTCGTCGGGCAGCGGTCCGGTGCCGGCCGGGCCGTCCGCGCCGCCGGTGAACCGCTCGGCGGCAAGTCTGCCCTGTGGACTGTCGGGCGCAAATGTGCGGTACGGCAAGCCCATTCGATCCAGGAGGTCGCGGATCGACATGGTGAGCGGGGTCAGTGCCGGGCTGATGATGCGCACCACCTCGATCTCGGGTACCGCGACGGTGGCACCCCAGTCGGACAGCAATTCGGTGATCGCGTAATGGAATTCCTCGTCGCGGGGGCCGCGTGGGATGAGCAGGAAGGTGTCGAACTTGCCCTTCTGCAGGGCGGGCCGCAGCGTCACGGTGTGGTCGGCGAAGTTCTGCCATGTGATGCCGACGATCCGTCGGGCGGTGGGCACGATGCTGCGGAAGGTCGAGAGTGCCTCCAGCACACCCATGTCGGGGAGCTCGGATTCGGCGAGGATCAACGCGACCGGCCGGTTCTCGCCACGCAGCCGACCCAGCAGGGTGATCGCCTCGATGGCCGACGACGCGAACGACACGTCGTAATCGCGGCGGTAGCGCTCGAACTGCGTCGCCAGGACGTCGGCCTGGCCGGCGGCGACGACGACGATCGCGGGCGCGGCACTCGGTGTCGGATCGGTCGCCGTACTCGGGGAGGTCATGGATCCATGATGGCTTATGGCCGGCCGGTCCGGTCGGCCGCGGACAGCACGACGGTGCGGGTGGCCAGTGCGTCGTCGCGCACGGTGAAGATCTGTGTGCCGGGTTTGCGGCCGACTCGAACCTCGCTCACGTCGAAGCCCGCGGTGGTCAGCCGGCGATGGGTGGCGTCGATGTCGGAGGATCGCCAGGCGACACCCCAGAGCCCGCAGACCGGAGCGGCATCGGTGCCATCGAGGTCTGCACCGGTGATCACCTCCACCACGAGGTCGGCCGACCGGAAGAACAGCTGGCGCGCCGCCCCGCCGATCGCCCGGTCGAGACGGAAGTCCAGGTCGAGGGTCGCGCCGAACAGCGCGAGCGCTCGATCGCGGTGCGGGGCGCTGAAGACGAGGTGGTCGAGGGCGACGATGTCGCGGGCCGGCTCGCCGCCCGGGGATCGTCGGGCATCGCTTGTGCCGATGTCGCTCGCGTCGGTGATGTCGACCGGCTCGTCGGGCGACAGGCCCCGCCGGTCGAGCAGGCGACGCGCCGCGGGCAGATCGGCGACACCGAACCGTACCCGGTGCGTCGCCGCGTCGGGATGCAGCTCGACGGCGCCGTTGATCACGGCCAGGGGTGCCGGGTCGGGACGATCGAGCAGTCGGCGATAGGCGGCGCCGGTCTGGTCAGGGTCCGCGGTGGCGAGATCCACGATCACCCCACACGGTGCGAGGCGAGCGGTCATCGTGGCGGTTTGCTCGTGATGTGCCAAGCGCCGCAGACACATCGGTACGTGCGTAATCGGACGTCGCCGACTGTGCGATGGCGGATGCGGTCGATGCCGTCGCGAGCGAGCATCTCCGCGGCGAACGCATCCTTCTCCGGCGTCGGACAACCCACCTGCGCCGGCTTGGCACTCCTGGGTCGTCGCGCGGGCTTCGCCGCGGTCCGCGACTCCATCTCGCGGAAGTACGCGTCGAGATCGTCATCGGAGAAGGGCACCGGGCAAGTCTAACGAAGCGAACCCCCGGCGATCTTGTACGCGGCGCCGCCCGTCTGGCGACGTTTCATCGCCTCCATCTCGGCATGGACACGCCGCGCGTGATAGGCCAACGGGAAGTACGTCACGCGTTCGGGCAGCACCCGATAGGCCCCCCGGATCGCGCCGTGGATCCGTTCGAGCTCACGCTGCTCCGCGTCCGTCCAGGTGACACCGAGAATCTCGCGGACGCGCGGATCCATGACCCCGATGGTGGTCAAATAGTTCAGCCGCTGCAGCGGCACCGACGCGACCCGCGCGAGCGCGTTGGCCGCGCGCCGGAATGCGGGAGGAACCGCCCGGCCGACCCTCGGCGGTGACTGCATCTGCTCGATGAGTTCGAGCGCCACCGGATGCGCGACGAGCCGGTCGGCGATCATCGTGTCGAAATAGTCGCCGAACTCGTCGATGGTCTCGGGATATCCGCGCATGGGGACCTGCACGATGCGCGCGATCCGCCGGTTGTCCCGGAAGATCTCCTCCTGTTCCGCGGCGGTGAAGTCGCGGCCGATGATGAGCGGCGCGGCGCTGAGCGCGGTCGGGAACGCGGTCGCGATAACCCATTGGTACGCCTCGGGATTCAGTGCACTGATGCGCTTGCCCGCAGAGTTGGTCATCTGCAGCGGCTGATGCATCCGTCGCAGACGTTTGCCCTCCTCGATCGCTTCGGTGCCGCCGTACACCCAGCGCAGCACCGAATCCACCGAACGGATCGCACGGCCGAGCGGATCGGAGCGGAACACCGAGTATTCGCCGACGATGTCGCCGATCACCGGGTGCATGACCTGCATGACGAACGCGGCGCCGTTGACCGGCAGGAATGTGTAGCGGCCGACGAGCTCGGCGGTGATCGAATCGGCCGGGACGAGTTCGATCTCGTCGTCGGAATGCGAGAGGACGGCCTCGTCGGAGGCCGGCTGGGTGACTGTCATGGTGAAACCACCTATCTGAATACAGGTGCAGTCAGATTAGCAGCGGCGCTTGTCCCCGTCGAGGGTTTCACCGGATTTCGGGAGGGTGTGTCAGCGAGCCATCCACAGGCGGCGGCGGATGACACTACGCATCCGGCGCAATTCCGCGGAGGTGAGCGACGACGGCGGGTCATCCGTCACGATGCGATCGACCTCGCTGAAGAAGTCGCGGTCGTTGAGACCGAATCGCTCGACGATGACCTTGGACGATCCCCCGCCGAGCTGGTACCAGCTCGTCTCGAAGTCGATCATCTGTTGCTGTCTTTTGTCGAGCTTGTGGTCGAGCTTGTTGTCCATTGCCATCACCCCGGAGGTCGTCGTTGATCACCGATGTCTGCCTGCCCGTTGCGGTTGATCACCGGACGGGATCCGGCATCGGTCGGTGGGGCCAACGAGGTCCTTTGTACACCTGCCAGCCGACAGATAACAGGAAATTCCTCACGCGTCGCGGAATCGTCGGTCGAGGAGAGTAACAAGATCGCGCGGCGACCTCCGGCCCCACCTCCGGCGCGAACGTCGACTGTCGCCATCGCCCGCAGGTCAGAGGCTCACGGGATTCGGTCGCCGCCGCCCGAGACGGTCGCGGATACCCCGGTCGCGCCGAACCCCTTTGGGCTGCAAACTATCTCGCCGATCCTCATCGACTCACCGTCGAGCGGTGTGCCACGGTACGCCGCCGGTCACGACGATTGGCGAGCACGCTGCTGCCCATCGCGGCGCCGATGAACGCGATGCCCAACAGGCCGGTCACCACATTGTTGACGTGCACCTGCACGCTGATCAGCAGGATGACCGCAAGCACGCCGATGGCCCAGTGCGCGCCGTGCGCGAGATAGCGGTACTCCGACAGCGTTCCCTGCCGGACCAGATAGATGGTGAACGAGCGGACGAACATCGCGCCGATGAAGCCGAGCCCCAACGCGATGATGATCGGGTCCGGCGTGATCGCGAACGCCCCGATGACCCCGTCGAAGGAGAAGGAGGCGTCGAGGACCTCGAGGTAGAGGAACAGGAAGAATCCGGCCTTGCCGGTGGCCACCGCCGCGGGGGTCGGCCCGCGCTGCGCCGCGCCGGCTCCCGGTTCGTGGAACATCGACCCCAGGCCGTCGACGACGATGTAGGTGACCATGCCGAGCAGTCCGGCGATGAGCACGGTGGACCGGCCGTCGTCGGGCACCAGATATTCGGCCACGAGGATGAGCGTCACCGCGGCGACGGCGACCGACAGCTGATCCAGCCGGCCCAGCCTGCCGAGGGGACGTTCGATCCACGACAGCCAGGTGAGGTCGCGGTCGGTGAAGACGAAGTTGAGGAACAGCAGCAAAAGGAACATGCCACCGAATGCGGCGATCTGCGGATGCGCGTCGAGCAGGATCTGTTCGTAGCTCGGGCTCCCGTCGGCGAAGTGATCGGCACCGTCGGGAGGTGGGTTCATCGCGAGGTCGAAG
The DNA here is from genome assembly GCF_053588655.1 of Gordonia sp. NPDC003424. NCBI lineage: Bacteria > Bacillati > Actinomycetota > Actinomycetes > Mycobacteriales > Gordoniaceae > Gordonia > Gordonia sp. NPDC003424. The sequence continues at coordinate 253,125 of NZ_JBSFQJ010000006.1, read as the reverse complement.
GCCTCACCCGGCGCGAGTCCCGCGGTGATCCAGACGATGGCGAGCGGGAAGAGCAGACGCATGCCGAACACGGCGATGACCACGCCCACGGTCAGGAACATCCGCTGCCAGAACGCGCTCATCCGCTCGAGCACGGTGGCGTTGATGACGGCGTTGTCGAACGACAGCGACACTTCGAGGACACCGAGGATGGCGCACAACGCCACCCCGGTCCATCCCTGGTAGAGGAAGGCGGCGGCGAGCGCCCCGAGGGTGACCAGCGCCGAGAGTCCGAAGATCCGGACGATCACCGGAGCCGCTCGGCTTCACGGGCCAGGGTGAGCAGGTCGTCGCCGAGGGACGTCAGGGTTGCGTCGTCGGCCCGCTCGCTGACGGCGGTCATCAGGTCCTCGGCCGCGCAGCGCAGCGCGAAGAGCCGGTCGCCGAAGGCCTCTGCCTCGGCCGCGGTCAGGATGACGGCGTCGCCGGGAATAGATGTGCCGTCGGTGAGCGCTCTCTGTTCGTAGGCGCGCTGCCGGCACGACTGCTTGCAGTATTTGCGGCGACGCCCGGACTCGGAGTCGACCATGCTACGACCACACCACGCACATCCGTACGGGCGTCGGCGGGGGTCGTCCATGCCTCAGACCGTACTCGGGCATACCGGGCCGCGTGGCCGCGGCTCGCGGGTGGCGAATCCTATCGGTTCGACCGCGTAGAATGACTATGTTGAGCGCTGAAATGTGGAGAGGAACCATCCATGGCAGATCGAGTACTTCGAGGTAGCCGCCTCGGTGCGGTGAGCTACGAGACCGATCGCGATCACGACCTCGCGCCACGACGCATCGTCCAGTATCGCACCGACAACGGCGAGATCTTCGATGTGCCGTTCGCCGATGACGCCGAGGTCCCGTCGAAGTGGCCCTGCAAGAACGGCATGGAGGGCACGATCCTCGAGGGCGCCGAGCCCGAGGAGAAGAAGGTCAAGCCGCCCCGTACCCACTGGGACATGCTGCTCGAGCGGCGCTCCGAGGAGGAACTCGAGGTGCTGCTGAACGAGCGGCTCGAACTGCTCAAGCAGCGTCGTCGCGGCGTGACGAACTGATCGCGAACCACTGAGTTATCCAACAACGGCCGGGCGAGAGATGATCTCGCCCGGCCGTTTGTTGTCGGTTTGATCGACCCTGACCTCTTGCCTTTGACCAGCGCATCCGATAGACTTCGAACATCAGTTCGAATAGATCGAGAGGGGGCTCGATGACCGGCGACACCACTACCGGCGGCAACGTCGCGGAGATTGTCGGGCTCTACCGGGAGCTCGACGACCTGCTCGATCGGATCGCCGCCGCCGACTCCACCCCAGCCACCTCAGGCGAGGTGGTGGCGGTCGCCGAAGCCCATGAGCGTTCAGCGCGGCGGATGAGTTTCTTCGGGTTGCAGCGGCTGCTGGAGTGTTCGGACCGCAACGTGGTCGCCGAGGAAGGCTACCGATCGCTCGGCGATTTCATGGTGGACCGGTTGCGGATCACCGACCCCGGCCGGCGTCGTAAGCAGATGGCCGCGCTGCTGTCGTTGCACGCACTGTCGGGGGAGCTACTCGACCCCCTATGCCCGACCCTGGCCGAGGCCTACGCCGAGGGCGCGATCGGTGTCGACCACGCGGTCACGGTGATCACCGTGCTCGACAAACTCCCCACCACACTCGATGCCGAGCAACGGGCGGCGGCCGAAGAGTTGATGGCCGACTACGCGCGGGTGCACAGCCCGCAAGAGTTGACCACCCTCGGTGCCCGCTTGCTGGCTCACCTCGACCCCGACGGCGCGCTGACCGACGAGAAGGATCGGGCGCGGCGACGCAGCCTGCACCTGTCCAAGCAGGACGCACAGTTGATGAGCACCCTCGAAGGGCAACTCGATCCGGTCACCCGCGCCCTGTTGGATGTGGTGCTCGACGCGTGGGCGGCGCCCGGCATGAACAATCCGGCCGATGAGGCCTCGCCGCGGGGCAGCAAGGACGATGCCGATCCCGAGGCCCTGAAGCAGGCCGCCGAGCGGGACCTCCGCACGCCGGGTCAACGCAACCACGATGCCCTGCATGCCTTGTTGAAAGCGGTCGCCGACGGTGGGCTGCTGGGCAAGAGTCACCGCGGCCTGCCGCCGCATCTGATCATCACCATCTCCGAGACCGAATTGCGCGAGCGGGCCGGGGTGGGCACCACCGCGGGTGGGGCTCTGCTGCCGATCGCGGATGTGATCGAGCTGGCGGCCGAGGCGCAGGAGCATCTGGCGGTGTTTGCCGACCACACAGCCCAACCGTTGTATCTGGGGCGGGCCAACCGGTTCGCCAGCCAGGCCCAGCGGATGATGCTGCTCGCGCGTGACGGCGCGGTCTGCACCTGCCCGGGCTGCAGTCAGCCGTTCACCCGCACCGAGGCGCATCACGCCGAACAAGACTGGGTCGACGGCGGGCTCACCGACATCCAGGATCTGGCTGCCGCGTGCCCGACCCACAATCGGATGGTCGGCGACAAGCCGGGCCAGTGGTCGACTCACATCGTCACCGACGGACCTGATGCCGGCCGCCCGGCCTGGACCCGCAACACCAAACGCGGGAAAGGCAAGGGTCGTCCGCGGGTCCGGGTGGATCGCACCCGGGAGGTGGCCGAGGCGTTTGCCCGCCACCTGCGCCGGGGTGATCGGCCGCGGCCACCCGACAATCGTTGCGGCGCATCTCAACCCAAGACCCCGACCGGACCGCCCGGTCATCCCGAGGAACGCCGGCGAGTCGGCCGGCTGATCGCGTCGGGGTGGGCGGTGAACGTCGTCGAGCTGGGTTGACCCTTCGAGACGCTCGCTCGGCTAGCGCCTCGCGGGCTCCTCAGGGAGCGGGAGGAGACGCTCACGGTCCCTGATCGAGGGCTAGCAGCTCGCGGGCTCCTCAGGGAGCGGGGAGAAGCGGGTGTGTCGGGGTTTCCCGGCGTCAGCTCTTGCGGAAGCGCTGTAGTCGGCTCTCGAGGCCCCACCGCGCGACCATCAGGAATGCCTCGGTCATGACGCCGCCGCTCATCTTGGATTCGCCGATCTCCCGTTCGGTGAAGGTGATGGGTACCTCGCGGACGGTGAAGCCGGCCCGAACCGTTCGCCAGGCCAGGTCGATCTGGAAGCAGTATCCGGCCGAGTCGACGGTGTCGAGGTCGATCTTCTCCAGCACGGTGCGGCGATAGGCGCGGTAGCCGGCCGTGATGTCGTGCACCTTGGCGCCGAGGGCCACCCGGGCGTAGGTGTTGGCGCCCCGCGAGAGGAACTCGCGGTGTCTGGGCCAGTTCACCAGCTTGCCGCCGGGAACGTAACGGGATCCGATGGCCAGATCGGCGCCGTCGTTGATCGCCCCGAGCAGCCGGTCGAGCTGCTCGGGCGCATGGCTGCCGTCGGCGTCCATCTCGATGATCACGGCGTAGTCGCGGTCGAGGCCCCAGGCGAATCCGGCGAGGTACGCCTTGCCCAGCCCGTTCTTCTCGGTGCGGTGCAGCACATGGATGCGATGTGCGGTGTCGTCGGTGGCGAGCTGATCGGCGACGTCGCCGGTCCCGTCGGGGCTCGAGTCGTCGACGACGAGCACGTGGATGCCGGGCAGTGCGGCGTGCAGCCGCGTGACGATCGCCGGCAGGTTCTCCCGTTCGTTGAAGGTCGGGATGACGACCAGCGCCCGCTCGCCGTCGATGCCGACGACAGATGTCGAACTACCCAATGCCACCGAGCTCCTTTGTCTGATCCTCCTGCGCCGTGTGCTCGTGGCTGTCGAGCGGGGTACGGCGCCTCTGAGAGAACCTAGTATGTCGGGCCAGCGCGAACAAAAGCCCGATGATCGCGACGAGGCAGGCGACCGCTTGCGGCCAGGCTCCGAGACGTGTCGCGAGGGTGACGTCGTCGTGCAGCGGCAGACGGCTCGACAGTACCGCGGGGGTGAAGAATCCGCTCTGTTCGACGATCATGCCGTCGGGGTCGATGAGCGCGCTGACCCCGCTGGTCGCGGCGACCACGACGGCGCGGCCGTGCTCGACCGCCCGCACCTGCGACATCGCCAACTGCTGATAGGTCATCTCGGTGCGACCGAAGGTGGCGTTGTTGGTCGGCACGTAGAGGAGCTGCGCGCCCTGCTCGACGGCCTGGCGTGCCGACCGGTCGAAGGCGACCTCCCAGCAGGTGGAGACGCCGACGCGCACGGTGCCGGAGCGGCCGGGAACGGTCAGCACCGACGATCCGGTCCCGGGTTTGAAGTTGCCGGCGAGGTCGGCATATGACGAGAAGTGCCGGAAGAACCCGCGCCACGGCAGGTACTCGCCGAACGGCTGGACGATGTGCTTGTCGTAACGATCGACGGGGCCACGTTCGCCATCCCACACGAGCACGGTGTTGGTGGGCCGGCCGTCGTCGTTCATCACCAGCGTGCCGACCAGGATGGGCGCTCCCACCGACACCGAGGCGGCGGTGATCTCGTCGGCGGCGTCGAGGTTGGTGAGCGGGGAGATATCCGACGCGTTCTCCGGCCAGGCGACGAAGTCGGGTTGGGGTGCCGTGCCCGCACGGATGTCGTCGGCCAGTTGCATCGTGGTCCGGACGTGGTTGTCGAGGACGGCGCGTCGCTGCGAATTGAAGTCGAGACCGAGCCGGGGCACGTTGCCCTGGACGGCGGCGACTCGGGTCGTCGTGGCGGCGACGTTGCGGTCGACGGTGGCCGGGGTGACGGCGATCGCGACGATCGGGCCCACCAGGACGAGCACCACCCCGATGGCGGCGGCGCGGACGAATCCCGGTCGGTGATGCTCGCCGGTGCGCACCGCGCGCACGACGAGGAGCACCAGCCACGCGATCGACGAGCCGAGCAGCGCGACCGCCGCCGACAGCCCCGGCGCGCCCACCACCGACGCGAGCGGCAGGAGTGGCCCGTCTATCTGACTGAATGCCGCTCTCCCCCAAGGGAATCCACCGAACGGGAAGGATGAGCGCAACGCCTCGACCAGAACCCAGGACAAGGTGAACCAGATCGGCGGGATCGGAAGTCGCATGGTCAGGACCGCGATCACCCCGAAGAGCGCGAGGTAGGCCGCCAGGACGGCGGCCAGTGCGAGCCACGGCAGTGGGCCGACGTAGACACCGATCCACGGCAGCAGCGGGACGAAGAACCCGAGGCCGTACGCGAACCCGAGCCACGCGCTGGTGCGCGCCCGCGGCCGACCGACGGCGAGGACACCGAACAGCAGACCCAACGACACGACGGCGAGGAACCACAGGCTGCGCGGCGGGAAGGCCGCCCACATCGCCACGCCCGCGCCGGCGGCCGCGACCGTACGCACCAGCCAGTCGATGCGGCCCGGGGTGAGAGCGCTCACCCGCGTTCGCCGTCGAAGAGCACCTGTCCGCGATGAACCGTCCGGACGCACCGGGGCAGCGCGGCGCCGGGACTGACGTCGGGCAGCGCCGGCACCCGCGACCGGGGATCGGTCGACCAGCGCTGCACGCTCTCGTGGGACCCGGCGACGACGAGGTCGTCGACCTCCCAGATCGCGTAGCTGGCGGGTGCGCCCGGGGTTAGGGTGCCGGTGAGTCCGTCGTTGACGCCACCGGCGCGCCAGCCGCCGCGGGTGGCAGCGGAGAAGGCACCTCGGGCGGAGATCGCGTTGCGCGGCTGGTGGTGGTGGACGGCCGCGCGAACCGCGGCCCACGGGTCGATGTCGGTCACCGGTGCGTCCGACGAGAAGGACAGGATCACGCCCTCGCGGGCGAGTTCGGCGAAATTGTTCAGCCCGGCGGCTCGTGGGGCACCGAGCCGCTGCTCGTAGAGGTCGCCGGGACCGCCCCAGGCGGCGTCGAACATCGGCTGCATGCTCGCCACCACACCGCAGCGTGCGAGGACGGCCGCCTGCTGTGACGTCACCATCTCGGCGTGTTCCACCCGGTGGACGCAGCGAGCCAGCGCGGGGGTGCCGAACTCGGCGGCGAGCTGATCGAACACCGAGACGACGACGTCGGTGGCGGCGTCCCCGATGACGTGGAAGCCGGCTTGGATGCCGATCTCGGTGCAGGCTCGGACGTGCGTGAGGATCGTGTCGCGGTCGAGGTAGCTGATGCCGGTGTGGCCGGGGTTGCCCGGGAGGTCGCAGTACGGCTCGGTCAGCCACGCGGTGTGCGACCCGATGGCGCCGTCGACGAAGAGATCGCCGGCGAGTCCGTCGGCGTGGCTGATGGCAAGCAGTTCCCGGGCGTGGTCGACGCTCTCGACCGGCTGACCCCAGTAGCGACGGACCTCGACGGGATGGTCGAGGTCGGCCAGCGAAAGGAAGTCGTCGAGGCCACTGATGTCGGGGCCACCGTTCTCGTGGACGGCGACGACGCCGTGGGCGGCGGCATGATCGAGCGCGTGCCGTTGCGCGCGGGTGCGCTGGGTCGCGGTGACGAGTTGGCGGGCCGCGCCGCGCACGAGGTGGTGCGCCTCGGCGACGAGCGGCTCCTGGGCGCTGAAACCGGTGGTGTCCGCGAGATCGGGCACCAGGCGGCGCAGCGCGGTGGACGCGACCGCGGAATGCTCGTCGATGCGGGCGAGATAGACGGGCAGGTTCCCGACGACCGCGTCGACCTCGCTGGTCGTCGGAAAGCGTCGTTCGTCGGGGTCGACGTGGTGCTGCCAGGCCGAATCGTCCCACCCGAGTCCCCAGATCAGCTCGCCGGCCTCGATGGTGGTGGCGTGCGCGGCGATGCGCTGCACGCACTCCGACCGGCCGGTCGCGTCATTGAGGGTGAGCCCGCCCAGCGCCAGCCCGGTGGACGTCAGATGGACATGGGAGTCGACGAATCCGGGTGCGACGAACCGCCCGTTCAGGTCGCTGACCTGGGCGTCCGGGTGCAGCGCGCGACCGACGTCGTCACTGCCCACCCAGACGACGATGCCATCGGTGACGGCCATGGCGGTGGCGTCGGGTGCGGCCGGTGAATACACGACCCCGCCGACGAGCAGTTCGGTTGTCACGGTCGTCCAGTCTGCCCTGACGGTCGGGCAGTGATCTCAGTGACCCCGCGGCAGAGATCGGTTGGTGGGGTAACCACTCGTCGGATCCACGACGGTGCCATCGGTGTCGATGACCGTGCCGTCGATGACCGTGCCCCGCATGTACACGCCACGGGATGCGTAGACCCCGGCGCGGTTCATGCTCGCGGCGAAACTCTTGGCGCCGACCGCGGTCACGGCCGGCCGCAGCAGGCGGCGCACCGGCGGGATCAGCAGGACGAGCCCGACGACGGTCGACACGATTCCGGGGAGGACCAAGAGCAGGGTCGCCGCGGCGAGCAACGCGGTGTCGGTCAGCGGATCGCGCGGATCGACCTCGTTGCGGGAGGCGCGGCGCAGTTCGGCGAAGACCTTGCGGCCCTGCCACTGCAGCATCACGAAGCCCGCGAACACCGCGAAGATGGTGATGAGCACCGCCCACGCGAATCCGAGGAAATGGACCATCGCGGCGAACGCGCCGATCTCGATCGCGAGGTAGGCGATCACATAGAACAGCCGCATGTCGGCTCCGCCTTTCTGACCGGGGTATGTCCAGTCTCTGCTCATACAACGCACGAACGCCAGGTTTTGTCCCGGTTGGGTGGGTTTCGACTCGCTTCGCTCGCTCAACCAGCGGGAGGGGCGCGCGCCAGCCAGCGGGAGGGGCGCTCGCCCAGCCCGTGGGTGATCTACTCCCCTCGGCCTTCGATGTCTCCTTCGGTCTGGAGGTAGACCGCGCGCAGGTCGTCGAGCATGTCGGGTGGCGGGGCCTCCCAGAGTTGGCGTTCGGCGGCCTCGAGCAGACGTTCGGCGATGCCGTGCAGCGCCCACGGGTTGGACTGCTGCATGAATTGCTGGTTGTCGGCGTCGAGGACGTAGGTCTCGGTGAGCTTCTCGTACATCCAGTCGGCGACGACGTTCGTGGTGGCGTCGTAGCCGAAGAGGTAGTCGACGGTGGCGGCCATCTCGAAGGCGCCCTTGTACCCGTGCCGTTGCATGGCCGAGATCCACCGCGGATTGACGACGCGGGCGCGGAACACGCGGCTGGTCTCCTCGGACAGCGTGCGGGTGCGGACGGCGTCGGGCCGGGTGCTGTCGCCGATGTAGGCGTCCGGGTCCTTGCCGGTGAGTGCGCGGACGGTGGCGACCATGCCGCCGTGGTACTGGAAGTAGTCGTCCGAGTCGGCGATGTCGTGCTCGCGGGTGTCGGTGTTCTTGGCGGCGACGGCGATGCGCCGGTAGGCGGCGCGCATGTCGTCGACGGCCGGCACACCCGACAGGTCACGGCCGTAGGCGTAGCCGCCCCATTCGGTGTAGACCTGCGCGAGGTCGGCGTCGCTGCGCCACTCGCGCGAGTCGATCAGTTGCAGCAGACCCGCGCCGTAGGTACCCGGTTTGGATCCGAAGACACGGGTGGATGCGCGGCGTTCGTCGCCGTGCTCGGCGACGGCGGACCGGTAGTGGGCGGCGACGTAGTTCTGCTCGTCGGGTTCGTCCGCGTGCGCGGCGAGCGTGACGGCGTCGTCGAGCATGGTGACGACGTGCGGGAAGGCATCGCGGAAGAAGCCGGAGATGCGGACGGTGACGTCGATGCGGGGCCGACCGAGTTCGGCGAGGTCGATGAGTTCGAGGTCGACGACGCGGCGGGAGGCCTCGTCCCACACCGGCATGACGCCGAGCAGCGCGAGCACCTCGGCGATGTCGTCGCCGGAGGTGCGCATGGCGCTCGTCCCCCACACCGACAGGCCCACCGAGGCCGGGTGCAGACCGTGCTCGGCGAGGTATCGCTCGACGAGCGAATCCGCAAGGGCGCGACCGGTTTCCCACGCGAGCCGCGACGGCACCGCCTTGGGGTCGACCGAGTAGAAGTTGCGTCCGGTGGGCAGCACGTTGATCAGACCACGCAGCGGCGAGCCACTGGGTCCGGCCTCGATGAAGCCGCCGTCGAGAGCGTGCAGGATCTGGGAGATCTCGCGGTCGGTCTGCCGCAACCGCGGCACCACCTCGTGGGCGGCGAAGCGCAGCACGTCACCGACGGCGGCCGGATGGCCTTCTGCCGCATCGTCGATGGCCTGCGCGGTCCACTCCCCTTTCGCGCATGCCGCCACCAGGCCCCGGGCGGTGGTCTCCACGTCGTCGACCTGGTCGCGGGCCGCGGTGCCGTCCTCGGCGAGTCCGAGGGCCTCACGCAGACCGGGCAACGCCTGGGTACCGCCCCACAGTTGGCGGGCGCGGAGCATGGCGAGGACGAGGTCGACCTCGGCGTCGTCGGCCGGCGCCTGACCGAGCACGTGCAGACCGTCGCGGATCTGCACGTCCTTGATCTCGCACAGCCAGCCGTCGACGTGCAGCAGCATGTCGTCGAAGACCTCTTCGTCGGGCCGTTCGGACAGGCCCAGGTCGTGGTCCATCTTGGCGGCCGTCAGCAGCGTCCAGATCTGCTGGCGGATCGCCGGGAGCTTGGCCGGATCGAGGGTGGAGATGTTGGCGTGCTCGTCGAGCAGTTGCTCGAGACGGGCGATGTCGCCGTAGGATTCGGCGCGCGCCATCGGCGGGATCAGATGGTCGACGAGGACCGCGTGGGCGCGCCGTTTGGCCTGGGTGCCCTCGCCGGGATCGTTGACGAGGAACGGGTAGATGAGCGGGACGTCACCGAGCGCGGCGTCGGTGCCGCAGTCGGCGGACATGCCGAGTGTCTTGCCGGGCAGCCATTCCAGATTGCCGTGCTTCCCGATGTGGACGACCGCGTCGGCGCCGAAACCCGCTACGTCGGTGCCGGTTTCGCCGCGACCGGCCAGCCAGCGATAGGCGGCGAGGTAATGGTGCGACGGCGGGAGGTCGGGATCGTGATAGATGGCGACCGGGTTCTCGCCGAAGCCGCGGGGCGGCTGCACCATCAGCGCGATGTTGCCGAATCGCAGTGCGGCGACGACGATGTCGCAGTCGGGATTGGCGGAGCGGTCCACGAACAGGTCTCCCGGCGCAGGGCCCCAGTGTGTTTCGACGGCGGTGCGCAGATCCTCGGGCAGGGTGGCGAACCAGCGGCGGTAGTCGGCGGCCGCCACACGAATCGGGTTGGCCGCCAGGGTTTCTTCGGTCAGCCAGTCCGGGTCCTGTCCGCCCGCCTCGATGATGGCGTGGATGAGCGCGTCGGAATCCTGCTCGGCGACACCGGGAATCGCATCCGAACCGGACTCCGGGCCGACGTCGTAGCCGGCGGCACGCATGGCGTCGAGCAGATGCAGCAGACTGCGCGGTGTGTCGAGGCCAACGGCGTTGCCGATGCGTGCGTGTTTGGTCGGATAGGCCGACAGCATGAGCGCGATGCGCCGGTCCGCGGGGGCGATGTGCCGCAGTCGCGCGTGTGCGACCGCGATCCCCGCGACGCGGGCGCAGCGTTCGGGATCCGGCTGGTACCAGGGCAATCCGTTGTCGTCGAACTCCTTGAAGGAGAAGGGCACGGTGATGATGCGGCCGTCGAACTCGGGAACCGCGACCTGAGTGGCCACATCCAGCGGTGACAGCCCGTCGTCGGTGGCGGCCCAGTCCGCCCGGGAGTTGGTGAGGCACAACCCCTGCAGGATGGGGATGTCGAGGGCGGCGAGACGTTCGATGTTCCAGGCGTCGTCGTCGCCGCCGGCCGAGGCGGTGGCCGGGGTGGCGCCGCCGGCGGCGAGCACGGTCACGATGAGCGCGTCGGCGGTGCCCAGCAGTTCGATTAGGTCGTCGGGCGCGGTCCGCAGCGACGCGCAGAAGACCGGCAGAGCGCGGGCCCCGCGGTCCTCGATCGCACGGCAGAGGGCGTCGATGTAGCGGGTGTTGCCGGCGAGGTGCTGGGCGCGGTAGTAGAGGACGGCGATGGTGGGGGTGGTGGCGGGGGTGGCGGCGGTTCGCTCGAGGATTCCCCACGCCGGGGTCTGCTGGGGTCCGGCGAAGCCGAGTCCGGTGAGCAGCAGGGTGTCGGACAGGAAGTTGTGGAGGTTGACGAAGTTGTCGACGCCGCCGGCGGCGAGGTAGTTGTGTGCCTCGGCGACGACGCCGGCCGGGACGGTGGACCGGGCCATCAGGTCGGGATCGGGCTGTTGCTCGCCGGAGCACACGATCAGCGGTGTGCCGGTGGTGCCGGTGAGGTCGCGCAGCGCGGCGAGTCCGTCCTCCCACGCGCGCACGCCGCCGAGGATGCGCACCACGATGAGGTCGGCACCGGCGGCCAGCGTGGGCAGGTCGTCGAGCAGGATGCGCGAAGGGTTGGCGCCGGTGTAGTCGGCGCCGGAGGCGGACGCGGTGATCAGGTCGGTGTCGGAGGTGGAGAGCAGCAGGATCATCGTCGGTCTCCTCGCCGGGTCTCGCGCCCGGTTGTGTCGGTACGGCCAATCGTCACGCCGTGAACGCAGGTCTGACTCTCGCAGTGGCAGGCGCCCCGCTCGCTCCGCTCCCAGCGCCGGGGCGCGACCGCCCGGACTCTCACCGGGTTCCGCTGCTCTCGGCCCACCCACCCTATCGTCCGGGCGTCGTAGGCTGGCTTTGTGGACCAGCCCTCCCCGCACTCGTCTGCCGATCACTGCCCCGGCGTGTTCACGACGCACGCCGCGGCCGACGGTGCGGTCGCCCGGATTCGGTTGCCCGGCGGTCGCATCCGGCCCGGTCAGCTCGAAGCGCTGGCGCAGGCGGCCGACTCGGTCGGCGACGGCTTCCTCGAACTCACTGCGCGCGGCAATCTGCAGCTGCGCGGCATCACCGACGTCGAAGCCGTGGCGGCCGTCGTCATCGACGCCGGCCTGGCGCCCAGCTCGGCGCACGACATGGTGCGCAACATCGAGGTCAGCCCGTTGACCGGGCGGATCGGCGGGGTTGCCGACGTCTGGGGGCTCGCCGACCGGCTCGACGAATTGCTGCGCGCCGACGAGGCGATCACCGCACTGTCCGGGCGCTTTCTGTTCGGCATCGACGACGGTCGCGGCGACGTGCTGCGGCGCGAGCCCGACGTGTGCGCGGTGGCGCACGAGCCGGATGCCGACGGGCTGCGCGCGGACATCGTCCTGGACGGGGCACCGCTCGGCTCCGCACGTGGTGTCGACGCGATCGCTGCGGCACTGATCGGGGCGGCGAAGGCGTTCGTCGAGACCGCGACCGACGCGTGGCGCGTGAGGGATCTCGACGACGCCCGGCGCGGGGATCTGGACCTGCGGATACGTGCCGGTCTGGGGCAGGTCATCGGTGGCGCGGTGCCCGATCCGGCGGGACCGATCGTGGGCTGGTTCGACCAGGACGACGGCCAGGTGCTCCTCGGCGCCGTCGTCGAGCTCGGCCGGCTGCCGGCGCGACTGGCCGAGTTCGTCGCCGCGGTGGGTGCGCCGATCATCGTCACTCCCGACCGCGAGATCCTGCTCGGCGATCTCGGCGAAGACGTCGCCGAGACTGTGGTCCGGGTCCTGGCACCGATGGGGCTGATCTTCGACGCGAACTCGCCATGGGTGCGGGCAACCGCCTGTGTGGGCGCCCCCGGATGTGCGAAGGCACACGCACCCGTCCGCGACGATCTGGTGCGGCACGTCGCCGAAGGTGCCGCCGTCGGCGAGCGTGAGCACTGGGTGGGATGTGACCGGGGATGCGGCTCCCCCGCCGGGCCACACACGCGGGTCGTGGCCGATCCCGACGGCGGTTACCACGCCGAACGCCGATAGGCTCAGCGGATCATGACCGAATACCTGCGCGACGGCGCTGCCATCTACCGTCAGTCGTTCGCGACGATCCGGGCCGAGTCCGACCTCACCGCGTTCGACGCGGATGTGGCCACCGTCGTGGTGCGGATGATCCATGCGTGCGGTCAGACCGATCTCACCGACGATGTGGTCGCCACGCCCGGGGTGGTGGGTGCGGCCCGGACCGCTCTGGCCGGCGGGGCCCCGATCCTGTGCGACGCCTCGATGGTCGCCTCCGGTATCACCCGCCGCCGGCTGCCGGCGGACAACGAGGTGCTGTGTTATCTCGGTGAGCCGTCTCTACCGGACGTCGCCGAGCGTCTGGGCACCACGAGAACGGCTGCGGCACTGGAGTTCTGGCGTCCCCGCCTCGATGGCGCGGTCGTCGCGATCGGCAACGCGCCGACCGCGTTGTTCGCGCTGCTGGACATGATCGACGACGGCGGGCCCCGCCCGGCGGCGGTGGTGGGCGCGCCCGTCGGATTCGTGGGTGCGGCGGAATCGTGTGCGGCACTGGCCGATCGGGACGATCTGGAGTTCATCACGGTGCTCGGTCGCCGGGGCGGGTCGGCGATCACGGCGGCCGCGGTCAATGCGCTGGCGAGTCCGGTCGAGTGAGCGCCGAGCACGGAGAGGTGGGCATGGCGGGCAAGCTCTGGGGTGTCGGTCTGGGACCCGGCGACAGTGAACTGGTCACGGTGAAGGCGGCGCGGGTGATCTCGTCATCCCAGGTGATCGCGTATCACTGTGCCCGCCATGGCAACAGCATCGCGCGCGGGGTGGCCGAGCCGTATCTCGTGGACGGACAGCTCGAAGAGCGACTGATGTACCCGGTGACCACCGAGACCACCGATCACCCCGGCGGCTACCAGGGTGCGCTCGACGATTTCTACGCCGAGAGTGCACAGCGACTGGCCGAACACCTGCGCGCGGGCCGCGACGTCGCACTGCTGGCCGAAGGGGATCCGCTGTTCTTCAGCTCGTACATGCACATGCACAAGCGCCTGGCGGGTGAGTTCGACGCGGAGATCATCCCCGGCGTGACGTCGGTCAGCGCGTCGTCGGCGGCGGTGGGGATCCCGCTGGTCGAGGGCGACGAAACCCTCACGGTGGTGCCCGGCACCCTGCCGGCCACCGAACTGGTCACCCGGTTCCGCACCGCCGATGCCATCGCGGTGCTCAAACTCGGCCGGACGTTCACCCGGGTTCGCGACGCCCTCGTCGCGGCCGGGCGCGCGGACGAGGCGTTCTACGTCGAGCGGGCATCGACGTCGGCGCAACGGGTGCTGCCCGTGGCCGATGTGACACCGGACGAGGTGCCGTACTTCTCGATGATCGTGGTGCCGGGGCGCCGCAACAATCCGCGGTTCGCGTCCGCGGAGCGGTCCGCCGGAGAGGTCGTCGTGGTCGGGCTCGGTCCGGGCGCCGACGATCAGACCACGCCGGCGGTGTCGGCCGAACTCGCGCGGGCGACCGATCTCGTCGGCTACAAGACCTACCTCGCGCGGGTCACGCCACGGCCTGGGCAGCGGGTGCATGCCAGCGACAACCGCGTGGAGTCCGAGCGCGCCGAGTTCGCGCTCGATCTGGCGTCCCGGGGTGGACGGGTGGCGGTGGTGTCCTCGGGTGACCCGGGGGTGTTCGCGATGGCGTCCGCGGTGGCCGAGGTGGCCGCCGAACCGCGCTGGTGCGACGTCGCGGTCCGGGTGGTGCCCGGGGTGACCGCGGCGAGTGCGGTCGCGGCCGCGGTGGGAGCGCCCCTCGGCCACGACTTCGCGGTGATCTCACTGTCGGATCGGCTCAAGCCGTGGGAGGTGATCGCCGAGCGCATCCGACACGCGGTGGCCGCCGATCTGGTGGTGGCGATCTACAACCCCGGGTCGGCGAGCCGGTCATGGCAGGTGGGTGCGCTCAAAGAGCTTCTGCTGGAAACAGTTTCACCCGACCGAGTGGTGGTGGTGGGTCGTGACGTGGGTGGGCCCGATCAGCGGCTGACCACCACGACCCTCGGCGCACTGGACCCGGCGACGGTGGACATGCGGACGCTGCTCATCATCGGGTCGTCGTCGACGATGGCGGTGTCGCGGGCGGGTGGCGACCTGGTCTACACGCCGCGCCGGCATCAGGGCTGAACGAGCCGCCCGGCCCGGCCCGCCCACAGCATCGGGTCCTCGCGCGGCGTGGGGAGTTCGAGTCCGAGTTCGGCCAGGTGGGGCAGCACCCGGTCGATCATCGCGTTCAGGCCGGCGAGCCGGGCGGCGTCGAGCGCCGTGAAGATCAGCCGATCGGCCTCGTCGGCGTGACATGGCGCCGCGGCGCGCACGATGTCCATGCCCTCCTCGGTGAGGGTGACCGACACCGCGCGGCGATCACCGGTATCTCCAGAGCGCACGCGGCGCACCCACCCGCGCCGTTCCATCGCCGTCACCGCGTGTGACAACCGACTCTGCTCCGCGTGGGCCAGGACCGCCAACCGCCGCATGCCCAGCGTCCGCTCGGGGGCCTCCGACAGCCGGAACAGGACGATGTACTGGGAATGGGTCAGCCCGCTGTCCCGGCGAAGTTGGGTGTCGAGGGCGTCGTCGAGCAGCATCGAGATGGTGAGCAGTCCACGGAAGGCCCGCTCTTGGTCGGGAGTCAGCGCCACCGGGCCATGGTAACAACTACTTGAACTTTCATGTAGGGCGTTCTACGATCGACAGGAACATGAAGATTCATCCACATCAGTGGAAGCGAAGGACCCGCGATGGACAACCAGACCTCCCCCACCGTGATGCCGATGGCGTTCATCGGACACGGCAGCCCGATGAACGCGCTCGAGCGCAACGAGTACACCCGGGCGTGGGAGCGGTTCGGCCGATCGGTTCCCCGCCCTCGCGCGATCCTGATGATCAGCGCGCACTGGTACATCAACGCCACCGCGGTCACCGCGATGGCCACTCCGCGAACCATCCACGACTTCTACGGGTTTCCGCGCGAGCTGTTCGAATTCGACTATCCCGCACCGGGATTGCCGGAGCTGGCCGACGAGGTCGCCGAAACCGTCAAACCGACGTGGCTGGGCAGCGACCTCGACAGCTGGGGCATCGATCACGGTGCGTGGTCGGTGCTGGCGCACGCGTTCCCGGACGCCGACATCCCGGTGGTGCAGCTGAGCATCAACGGCGAGCGTGACCTCGGGTATCACTTCGATCTGGGCGCACGCCTCGCGCCGCTGCGCGAATCGGGGGTGCTCATCGTGGGCAGCGGCAACATCGTCCACAATCTCCGCGCCGTCGACTTCTCCCGGCCGGACTCCGGCTATGCATGGGCGCAGCGGTTCGACGATGCCGCGCGGACCGCGATGCTCGACAATCCCGCCGATTATGCCGCCCTAGCGGAGCACCCCGACTACGCGAAAGCCGTTCCGACACCGGATCATTTCCTGCCCTCGGTCTACCTCGCGGGGATGCTCGCGGCGGCGTCCGCCGATGCCCCGGAGGAACCCGGGGTTCTCGTCGACGGCTGCTCGTACGGTTCGCTGTCGATGACGTCGTACACCGTGGGCGACGTCGCCGCCTGACACACCGTCATCGCC
This sequence comes from Gordonia sp. NPDC003424, assembly GCF_053588655.1. Classification (NCBI taxonomy): domain Bacteria; kingdom Bacillati; phylum Actinomycetota; class Actinomycetes; order Mycobacteriales; family Gordoniaceae; genus Gordonia; species Gordonia sp. NPDC003424. Next base: position 236,825 of record NZ_JBSFQJ010000006.1, on the reverse strand, counting down.
GGCGTCGCACCCACTCGACGGCGTCGGCGACGGCGGTGACCGTGGTGCCGGTCTGCGGTTGCGCGGGCCGCTGCACCATCACGACGCCCACACCGAGTTCGGCGGCGACCACCAGTTTGGCGCGGGTGAGTTCGCCGCCGCTGTTCTTGGTGACGAGCAGGTCGATCTGATTGTCCTGCATGATCTTTCGCTCATCCTCGAGGCCGTAGGGGCCGCGCGAACGAAGCACCCGATGCTGCCGGGGCAGATCGGCGGTCGGCGGGTCGACGACCCGGATGAGGAACCACACGTCGTCGATGCCCGCGAAGACGCCGACATCCTGACGCCCGGTGGTGAGGAAGACCCGGCCGGCGTGCTCGGCGACCACGGCGGACGCGGCGGATGTCATGTCCGGCACGGTGATCCAGTGGTCATCGGGCCCGGGGGTCCAGGCCGGCCGGGCCAACCGCAGCAGGGGTATTCCCAGGTCTCGGGCGACCGTGGCGGCGGTGGCGGTGATGGTCGCCGCGAACGGGTGGGTGGCGTCGACGATGGCGGCCACGTCCTGCTCGATCACCCAGGCGCGCAGACCGTCCACACCCCCGAACCCGCCGATCCGCACCTCCCCCACCGGAAGTCGCGGCTGCGCGACGCGACCGGCGAGGGAACTGATGGCCCGGGGTCCGCCGTCGTGCAGTCGGGCGGCGAGGTCGCGGGCCTCCGCGGTGCCGCCGAGTATCAGGACGGGCGGTTCACCCATCGGTCTCGGATTCCTGGGAGTCGGTGCGCAGCTTGGTCATCCGGGCGTGTGAGTACAGGTAGCTGTCGGTGACGGCGGGATGCGATGCGGCGTCGAGGACCCGCCCGACGAAGATCACCGCCGTCTTGCGGATGCCGGCGCCGGCCAGCGCTGCCGGCAGCTCATGCAGCGGGCACCGGACGATCCGTTCGTTGGCCCGACTGGCGAATGCCACTGTCGCCGTTGGGCAGTCGGGGCCGTAGTGCGGTGTGAGTGCGTCGACGATCTCGTCGGCGCGATGGGCCGCGAGGTGCAGGGCCATCGTGACGCCGGTCGCCGCGAGCTCGGCGAGGCTCTCGCCGGTCGGCATGTCGGTGGACAAGGTGGATACCCGCGTGACGAGCAGGCTCTGGCCGACGCCCGGCACGGTAAGCTCGGTGTCCAGCGCGGCGGCGGCCGCCGCGAAGGCGGGCACGCCGGGGACGACCTCGACGTCGATGCCGCGTTCGGTGAGTTCGCGGCGCTGCTCGGCCATCGCCGAGTACAGGGACGGATCCCCCGAATGCAGCCGGGCCACATCGTGTCCGGCGGCGTCGGCGACGACGATGTGTTCGACGATCTCGGGTAAGGGCATGCGCGCGGTGTCGATCAGGACGGCGTCGTCGGGACAGCGGTCGAGCAGCTCGGGCGGCACCAGCGATCCGGCGTACAGGCACGTGCGGCAGCGGCCGAGGATCTCCGCGCCGCGCAGGGTGATCAGGTCTGCGGCACCGGGTCCGGCGCCGATGACGTAGACGGTCACGACTTGTCCACCACCCACTGGACGATCGGCAGCGACGGACGCCACGTGGTCATCGAGCCGAGTGGTTCGGCGGTCTCGATGGCGATCCGCCGCAGCGTTCCACCGCGGGCGCGGTGCCACCGCGCGAGGATCTCCTGCGTTTCCAGCGTGACCGCATTGGCGACGAGTCGGCCGCCGTCGAGCAATGCGGTCCACGCGGTCTGCAGCACCGGTTCGTCGAGGCCGCCGCCGATGAAGACGGCGTCGGGGTCGGGTGCCCCGGCGAGTTCGTCGGGCACCGCACCGCGCACGGTGAGGGAGTCGCACACGCCGTGGCGGTGGGCATTGGCGACGATGCGCGCAGCCCGCGCCGGATCCTTCTCGAAGGCGACACAGTGGCCGGCCGCGTCGACGCGAAGCCATTCGATCGCGACACTCCCCGATCCGGAACCGATGTCCCACAACAGTTGTCGTCCGCCCGGCCGCAAGGCGGTGACGGTCAGCGCACGGAAGGCCGATTTGGTGATCTGCCCGTCGTGGTCGTACTCGTCGTCGGCGAGGCCCGGCAGGATGCTCCGGTGCGGGCCGACGCACTCGATCGCGACGAGGTTGAGCGGGTCGTGGCGGACGGGTCGCCAGGACCGGGCGAGGCCGGTCACCTCCCGTTCACGTGGCCCGCCGAGCTGTTCGAGCACCGTCACCGACGACCAGCCGTAGCCGTGCCGATTGAGGACGTCGGTCGCCTCGGCCGCGGTCTCGGCGCTGCGACTGAGCACGATGATGCGACGGCCGTCGGTGAGTTCGGTCGCCAGCGAACAGATGTGCCCGGTGACCGCGCTGACCACCCGGGTCGAGGTCAGATCCCAGCCCAGGTGGGCACACGCCAGGCTGACGCTCGAACTCGCCGGGATCACCGTCACCCGTTGCGCCCCGAGTTCCCGGACGATGCTCGTGCCGATGCCGTGGAACATCGGATCGCCGCTGGCCAGGACGTGCACGGTCGGATGCTCCGACGACGAGAGGACCGACGCCAGATGCGTCGACATCGGCGAATGCCAACCGATCAGGGTCGCGTCGAGCGGTTCGAGCAGATCCAGCTGCCGACGCGACCCGTAGACCACCTCGGCCCCCCGCAGCTGCGATCTGGCCCGCTCCGAGAGGCCGCCCCAACCGTCTGCGCCGATCCCGATGACGACGAAACATGTTGCGGGGCTGTCCGGTTGCGCGCTCATCGGGGCAGCCGACGCCAGATCGCCCGGGGCAGCAGACGCATCGCGAAGAACATCGGCCGCAGGATGCCCGGGATCCACACCTCGTCCTTGCCGCGGCGATAGGCGCGGGCGACGTCGTCGGCGACGCGGTCGGCGTCGACCGAGAACGGCGCCGGCTTGGTGCCGGCGGCCATCAGGTCGGCGGTCATGGCGCCGATGACGAATCCGGGACGGGCGAGCAACAGGCGAACTCCGCTGCCGTGCAATGCATCCGCGAGTCCGCTGGCGAAGCCGTCGAGGCCGGCCTTGGTGGAGCCGTAGACATAGTTGGCGCGTCGGACCCGGACACCGGCCACCGAGGAGAACACGATGATGGTGCCGGACCCCTGTTTGCGGAGCGCGACGGCGAGCGGGGTGAGCACACTGATCTGTGCGTAGTAGTCGGTGTGGGCGATCTGCAGGGCGTGGGTGACGTCGGTTTCGGCGCGCGCGGCGTCGCCGAGGATGCCGAAGGCGATGATCGCGACGCCGATGGGGCCATGGTCGGCGATCAGCGAGTCGATGAGCGCGGGGTGGGTGTCGGTGTCGTCGGAGTCGAATGCGACGGTGTGCACCGCGTCGGCGCCGGCGCCACGCAGTTCGGCGGTCTCGGCGGCCAGGTCGTCGGGCCGGCGGGCGGCGAGGATCACCTCCCGGCCGGCGGCGAGACGGGTGGCGAGTCGCACGCCGATCTCGCTGCGTCCCCCGAACACCACGATGGCCCCGGTCGACGGGTCCTTGGGTTCGCCATGTGCCATGCCCAGCAGTATCGCACTGCCCGCTACCGTGGTGGGCATGAGCCGTACCGTCGCCGATCTCGGTCGTGCCGCAACCGATTTCCTGGCCGAACGCCATCTCGCCACGCTGGCGACCACGCGGGCCGACGGTACCCCGCATGTGGTGGCCGTCGGGTTCACCTTCGACGCCGAGGCGGGCGTGGCGCGGGTGATCACGTCGGACGGGAACCAGAAGGTGCGCAACGTCGAACGCGGCGGGTATGCGGCGGTGACGCACGTCGACGGACCCCGCTGGCTCACGCTGGAGGGTCCGGCGGTGATCCGTCGGGAGCCCGAGCGGGTGATCGACGCCGAGCGCCGATATGCCGGTCGCTACCGTGAGCCGCGGCCCAATCCGCGTCGAGTGGTGATCGAGATCGAGATCGCGCGGGTGCTCGGGTCGGCCACCCTCCTGAGGTGACCGCCGGGCGCCGACGCGTTACAGCACGACGAGGTCGTGGGGGCGGGTGTTCATCGACTCGCAGCCGTCGTCGGTGACCACGACGATGTCCTCGATGCGGGCACCCCACCGGCCGTCGAAGTAGACGCCCGGTTCGATGCTGAAAGCCATGCCGGGCCGCAGCGGGATCGAATTGCCGCTGACGATGTAAGGCTCCTCGTGAACCGAGAGTCCGATCCCGTGACCGGTGCGGTGGATGAACCGGTCGGCCAGGCCGTGCTCGCGCAACAGATCTCGCGCCACCGCGTCCACACTCTCGGCGGAGACACCGGGACGCACCGCGTCGACGGCGGCCCGCTGGGCGGACTGCAGCGCCGCGTATCCGTCCGCGACGTCGGCGGGCGGTGCGGCGAAACAGTAGGTGCGGGTGGAATCAGAGTTGTAGCCGGGATCGACCGGACCGCCGATGTCGATGACGACGATGTCGTCGGGTTCGATGAGACGGTCGGAGAACTCGTGGTGCGGGTCGGCGCCGTGCGGGCCGGAACCGACGATGATGAACTCCGCGCCCGTGTGGCCTTCCTCGACGATCGCGGTGCGGATGTCGTCGGCCACCTCCCGCTCGGTGCGGCCCGGACGCAGGAACTCGCCCATCCGTGCGTGCACCCGGTCGATCGCCGCACCGGCCTGCCGCAGCACGTCGATTTCGCTGTCGTCCTTGATCATTCGCAGTTCTCGCAGCACCGCGGTGGCCAGGGCGGGAGTGGCGCCGGTCTGTTCGGCGATCGGCACGACATGCAGCGCGGGCATGGTGTCGCAGACCGCGAGCCGCGCGGGCGCGGGCAGGCCGGACAGAGCCAGTGCGTAGGGGTTCGCGCCATCCACCCAGGCGGACACCTCGACACCCAGGTCGTCGATCGCGGAGTCTCGCACGGAGGCGAGTTCGAGGCGGGCGACGACGAGTCGCGGGGCGGCGTCGGCCGGGATGACCAGCGCGGTGAGACGTTCGAAGGTGTCGGCGCGCGACCCGGTGAGGTACCGCAGATCCGGTCCGGTCGACACGATCAGCGCATCGAGGCCGGCGTCGGCGGTCAGGGTGCGTGCCTTGTCGAGGCGGTCACGGTAGACGTCGGAGGAGAACCGGTAGGCCATGTGTCGCAGCCTACGCGGGCGGGATGACAGAGTTGTGCCATGGCACCTTCGCTGATGCTCCTCGACGGGGCGAGTCTGTGGTTCCGTTCCTTCTACGCGCTGCCGGAGAAGATGACCGCCCCGGACGGCCGGCCGGTGAACGCGGTCCGCGGGTTCATCGACACGATCGCTGCGCTGGTGACCCGTGAACAACCCACCCGGCTCGTCGTGTGCCTCGATCTGGACTGGCGGCCGGCGTTCCGCACCGACCTCATCCCGTCCTACAAGGCGCACCGGGTGGCCGAGGAGGCCCCGCACACCGGCGATGCCGGGGACGACGTGGACATCGAGGAGGTGCCCGACACGCTGACCCCGCAGGTCGACATGATCCTCGACGTGCTGCGTTGCGCCGGTATCGCCACGTCCGGTGCCGTGGGCTGCGAGGCCGACGACGTCATCGGGACGCTGGCGTTCGGCGAGGTCACCGACCCGGTGGTGGTGGTCAGCGGGGACCGGGACCTCTTGCAGGTGGTCGCCGACGATCCGGTTGCGGTCCGGGTGCTCTACGTGGGCCGCGGATTGTCGAAGGCCGAGATGATGGGCCCGGTCGAGGTGGCCGAGAAGTACGCAGTGCCGGTGGAGCGGGCGGGGATGGCGTATGCGGAGATGGCGATGTTGCGCGGTGACCCGTCGGACGGGTTGCCGGGCGTCCCCGGGATCGGCGAGAAGACCGCCGCGAAGCTGATCAGCGAGTTCGGCAGCCTCGATGCGCTCGAGGCCGCGGCCGCCGAGGACGGGTCGTCGGTGGCGACGCGCAGTCGCAAGTCGCTGCTGGCGTCGGCCGATTACCTCGACGCCGCGCGCACCGTGGTGCTGGTGCGCACCGACGCCGACACGATCGACAGCGCCGACGACGATCGGCTGCCCGCCCAACCGGTCGACCCTTCGGGACTCGCCGATCTCGTCGAGGAACTCGGGATCGGCGGGTCGGTGACGCGGCTGGCGAAGGCGCTGCGCTGGTCGTAGGACGCGGCGGCCCGGCCCGGACGGGTCGGCCAGGCGCCCGGTCAGCTCGGCGCCCGGTCAGCTCGCGGTCGGTCGTGACACCTCGTAGGTGCCGTCGTCGTCGAGGATCGTCACGGTGACCGACTGCTGCTGACCGGAGATGGTCGCCGTGCAGGTGAAGGTCGCGCCCTTCTTCACCCGTTGTCCCGACGGGCAGCTGACGTTGGTGACGTCGGTCGCCTGGTAGTCCTCGGTGAGCACCTTCTTCACGCCGTCCTGTACCGCGTCCTGCGACAGGTTCTTGGGCGCCCATCCCGGTGCGACGAAGGCGGTGATCAGCACGATCGCCGCGATCAGCACCGCGAGTCCGCCGCCGGCGTAGAGCAGGGTCCGGGTGCGGTTGTTGCCCGACGACGGTGCCATCGACGAGAACTGGTCGCCGCCGCCGTACTGACCGTAGGGCGGCTGTGCCCCGAATTGTTGGGTGCCGTAAGGCTGTTGACCGGTCGGCGGGGCGCCGTACTGGGTGGGTTGGCCGGTGGGTTGGCCGGTGGGTTGGCCGGTGGGTTGGCCGTAGCCCGGGACCGACTGCCCGTACTCCTGGGGTCCCTGAGTCCCCTGCGGGCCCGGGGCCGGCGATGTCTGCGGAGGCTGCCCGTAACCCTGCGGAGCCTGCCCATAGCCCTGGGGAGGCTGTCCATACGCCGGGGCACGCTGCGGGCCGTAACCCGGCGATCCGTAACCCTGCTGGCTGTATCCCTGCTGGCCGTATCCCTGCGGGCCGGAGCCGGCGGGCGGACCGTAACCCTGTGGCGGCTCGCCGTACCCCTGAGGAGGTTGGCCGTATCCCGGCGGGTTCTGCGGACCGCCGGATGGGGGCTGGGACCCGTATCCGGACGCCGGCGCGGAGACCGTCGGCGGTGCGGGCGGTGTCGTTCCGCCCGGCCGGACCACCTGGGTCGGGTCGTCGGACGACTCGGGGTGACGGACGACGCGCGTGGTGTCCCCGGATGTGTCGGGCTCGGATGATGCGGCGTCCGGTGCGCCGGGCTGCGGCACACCGGCCGGTTGCGACGGATCGTACGGCTCGCTCATGAGTCCCTCCCGATTCCCCGATGACGGCCACCGGCGCGAGCAAAGGTTACCTCACGGTCAGCCCAGCTCGACGGCGACGACACCGCGTCGAATCGCCGCAACCGCGGCACGCGCGGTGTCGGCGAGACGGCTGTCGCTGCCGACACCGAGCCGGATCTGTTCCAGCAGATCGACCACCTGGCGGTTCCAGCGCACGAAATCGCCCGGCGACAGCAGTTGTCCTCGCTCCCCCGCCGCGGCCAGCGACTCGGTCAGCGACCGGCCCGACGCCCACAGGGAGACCGCCACGGAGAATCCGGTGTCCGGTTCGCGGGTCGGCGAGACGCGGTGCCGGGCTTCCACCGCGGTGAGATCGCGCCAGATGCCGATCGTGTCGGACACCGCCCCGCGCAGGGCGGCGTGGCCGGGCATCGCGTCGGCGCCGGAGAAACTCTCCCGCCGGGCCTCGAAGACCATCGCCGCGACGACCGCGGCGAGCTCGTGTGGGGCGAGGCCGTCCCAGGTGCCCGCCCGGATGCACTCCGCGACGAGCAGGTCGCTCTCGCTGTAGATCCGGCTGAGCAGGTGACCCGCCTCGGTGACCGTCGCCTGCCGGCCCGACGCGGTGTCGGTGACGTCGAGATAGCCCATGTCGTCGAGCACCCCGACGATCTGGTCGAACATGACGCCCAGTGTCGACGTGCGTTCCCCGATGACCCGTTCCGCGGAGACGATCTCCCGGACGACCCGATTGCGCCGCTCGGAGAGCCGGAACAACTCGTCGTCACCGCCGAGGCGGTGTGCCGGGTGGGCGCGCAGGGCCGATCGCATCCGATTCAGTTCTTTGTCGTCGGCGGCCTCGGCCCGCTTCTTCGACCGTCCCTTCGGCAGCTCGATGCCGGTGGACCGCAGCGCCGATGCGAGATCGCGGCGTCCGCGGCCGGTGCGCCGATCGAGGTGCTTAGGCAACCGCATGTGCCCGAGCACCTCGGGCGGATTGACGAAGTCGCGCACCGCCACCCGACCGCACCAGGCGTCCTCCGACAGCACCAGCGGTTTCGGGTCGGCGGCCTGGGTCGCGGGCTCGAGCACCACCGCGAGCCCGCGGTGCCGGCCGCCGTGCAGCCCGATCACGTTCCCGCGTTTCAGGGCGGCGAGGTCGTCGACGGTCGACTGGGTGGTGGTCCACCGTCGCTGCGCCTTGAGATCGCGTTCTCGTCGCCGGATGTCCTCGCGTAGCTGCACGTAACCGAGGAATCCGGCGTACGGATCGGCAGTGTCGGCATCGACGTCGTCGTCGAGGTGGTCGATGACGAGGCCCGCGTCGAGGCCCCGGTTCTCGGCGGCCCCGGCGAGTTCGACGTCGAGTTTGCGCAGGCGGCGGCGTGCCTCGTCGACCTTGCGGGCTTGCCCGACCACCGACCGGTCGGCCTGGAACTGCGCGAACGACCGGTTCAGCAGTTCACGCGACCCGGCGAGGCCGAGCCGTCCGATCAGGTTGACCGCCATGTTGTACTCGGGCGCGAACGAGCTGCGCAGCGGGAAGGTGCGCGCGCCGGCCAGCCCGGCGACCGCGTCGGGGTTGACCTCGGGCGTCCAGACGACGACGGCGTGGCCCTCGATGTCGATGCCCCGACGACCCGCCCGGCCGGTCAGCTGGGTGTATTCACCGGCGGTGAGTTCGACGTGCGCCTCGCCGTTGTACTTGATGAGTCGTTCCAGGACGACGGTGCGGGCCGGCATGTTGATGCCGAGCGCCAGGGTTTCGGTGGCGAAGACCACCTTCACCAGGCCCTGGGTGAAGAGTTCCTCGACGGCGTGCCGGAAGGTCGGCAGCAGCCCGGCGTGGTGGGCGGCGAATCCGCGCCGCAGCCCGGCCCGCCACTCCGGCACCCCGAGGACCTCTTCGTCGGCCGGCGAGAGGTCTTCGAGATGGCGTTCGACCACCGCGTCCACGCGCTCGGCGTCCTCGGGGGTGAGCAGGGTCAGCCCCGACCGTAGGCACTGCGCGAGCGCACCGTCGCATCCGGCGCGGGAGAAGATGAAGCCGATCGCCGGGAGCAGTCCCTCGCGGTCGAGGCGCCCGACGAGTTCGGGACGCGACGGCGGGCGGGGCGCCCCGGTCCGGCGGCGGCCGCCACCGGGGGCCGATCGTCCACGGCGCCGGGGATCGCGCCCGCGGTCGTCGCGGTCGTCGGCCATCAGCATCCGGTGCCGGATGTAGCGCTTGAGCTCCTGGTTGACCTCGGGCCGCGCGCGACCGGACCGGTCGTGTGACGGTTCGAAGAGGTCGAACATGCGCGACCCGACCAGCATGTGCTGGGTGAGCGGCACCGGCCGGTGTTCGTCGACGATGACGGTGGTGTCTCCGCGCACGGTCTGGATCCAGTCGCCGAACTCCTCGGCGTTGCTGACGGTCGCCGACAGGCTGACCACCCGCACCGACGGTTCGAGGTGCAGGATGACCTCCTCCCACACCGCGCCGCGGAAGCGGTCGGCGAGGAAGTGCACCTCGTCCATCACCACGTGCGAAAGACCTTTCAGCGCAGGCGATTCCGCATAGATCATGTTGCGGACCACCTCGGTGGTCATCACCACGACCGGTGCGCCGGAGTTGATCGAGTTGTCCCCGGTGAGCAGTCCCACGTTGTCGGCACCGTGAATCGCGGCGAGGTCGGCGTACTTCTGGTTCGACAACGCCTTGATCGGCGTCGTGTAGAAGCATTTCGTGCCGCCGGCCAGCGCCAGGTGTACGGCGAACTCACCGACGATCGTCTTGCCCGCGCCGGTCGGGGCGCACACCAACACCCCGTGCCCGCCCTCGAGGGCGACGCACGCCTGCCGCTGAAAGTCGTCGAGGCGAAACGCGAGCCGGTCGGTGAAGGCGTCGAGGTGGCTCACAGGATGTCGTCGAAGCTGTCGCGGTCACGGACCGAGGTCCGCACCGGCCCGGAGGTGGTGACCGGGCTGGTCGGCGGGATCGACGCGGCACCGGGTGTCGCCGCGCTCCCCGACAGCGGACTCGCCTCGTCATCGGGCAGCGACATCCAGTCGGGTTGCGTACGTGCGCGACGCTTGTCGGTGATCCGCGCGAACTGGATCGCGAACTCAAGGAGCACCGACAGTGCGAGGGCCAGCGCCGACATGGTGAACGGATCGGAGCCGGGAGTGACGATGGCGGCGAACACGAACATGGTGAAGATGAGCCCCCGGCGCCACTTCCTCAACCGCTCGTAGCTCAGCACACCGATCAGGTTGAGCGCGATGATCAGCAGGGGCATCTCAAAGCTGACGCCGAAGATCACCAGCAGATGCAGCATGAAATTGAAGTACTGGTCACCCGCGAGCGCGGTGACCTGGACGTCACTGCCGACGGTGAGCAGGAAGTGGAAGGCCTTGGCGACGACGAGATAGGCGAGCACCGCGCCGGTGACGAACAGGACGCTCGCCGCGGACACGAACCCGATCGCGTACCGACGTTCGTTGGCCAGCAGGCCGGGGGTGATGAACTGCCAGATCTGATACAGCCAGATCGGACATGCCAGCACGACCCCGGCGGTCAGCGCCACCTTCAGACGCAGCATGAACTGGTCGAACGGTCCGGTCGCCAGCAGCCGGCACGCGTCGTCCGGGGTCAGCGACGCCCGGGTCTCCGGCGGTAGCGAACAGTACGGACCCTTGAGCATGTCGCCGAGCGACTCGAGGCCGAAGAAGCCGTGCGAATACCACATGAAACCGATGATGGTGGTCACCAGGACGGCGATCAGCGAGATCACCACGCGGGTCCGCAACTCGTACAGATGCTCGACCAACGACATGGTGCCGTCGGGATTGAGTTTGCGTTTACGGGTTCTCGGGTCGAAGGGAATGCGCACTCAGCTGCCCGACCTCAGGGACGACAAGCGACGACGATGCGGACTACGCGGACTTCTTCGTATCGTCGGAGACACGTGGCGCCGGATTCTGCACGACCTCACCGGACGGCAGTTCGTGCGTCACCGGCGCGGCGGGGGAGGCGTCGTCTCCCTTGCCGTCGGTCTGCATCTCCTTCATCTCGCTCTTGAAGATGCGCATCGACCGGCCCAGACCGCGCGCGGCGTCGGGCAGCTTCTTGGAACCGAACAGGATCAAGAACACGAGGAGCACCAGGATGATGTGCCAAGGCTGGATAGCGCCCATGATTTTCCCACCTCCGAATCGGAATGACCTCATGCTACCCGAGCACCGGCCACACAACGGCCGGCCAGGTTACCGGTACCGCGCGCGGGCCGCGCCGGCCGTCGCCGCGACCCCGTCGCCCACCGCGCCGTCCGACACCAGGCGCACCCGCCCGCCGAATCCGAGGAGAAAACGGGCCAGCCAGTCGGGCGATCCGTAGACCATCCGCGCCCGCAGCGGCGCCTCTGGGTCCGCTCGATCGTCGGCGGGTTCGAGCGGGTCGATGAGGTAGTAGTCCAGAATCCACAGCTCGCTCGGATCGATCTCGATCTCGGCGGCCGGCAGATCCGGGTTCTCCGACAGGATCGCCGACTGCGGGTGCACCGCCGCCTGCGCGGGGACCGCTGCGGGCTCGTCGAGGATCTCGGCGCTCTCCACCCGGTCGAACCGGAACAGCCGCACCCCCTCGCTGACCCGGCACCACGCCTCGAGGTAACTGTGGTTGTCCACGGTCTGCACGCGAATCGGGTCGACCACCCGGTCCGACACGCTGTCGCGGGTGGCCGAGTAGTACCGGATACGCAGTGCCTTCGACGCCGCGACCGCATCCCGGATCGCCGTGTAGGTCGGGTTGTCGCCGTCGGAGCCGGTGGTGGCTGCCGCCACCGGCGAACCTGCCGCACCGACCGCCTCCTCGATCTTCGCGATGGCCCGTCGGGCCGCGGCCCGGTCGACCGCACCGGGCATGTCGAGCAGGGCGCGGAGCGCGACCAGCATCGTGCTCGCCTCGGTGGTGGTCAGTCGCAGCGGCCGGTCCATTCCGGCGGTGAATCCCACCTCGACGTGGCCCTGCTCGAACTGCAGGTCGATGAGGTCGTCCGGGAAGTAGCCGGGCAGACCGCACACGAACAGCAACTCGAGATCCTTGGTGAGTTGCGCCTCGGTGATGCCGAGATCCCGTGCAGCCTGAGTGATCGAGATACCCCGTCGGGTCGCGAAGTACGGCACCAGCGCCAGCAGCCGGCTGAAGCGGTCGGGACGGGCGGCCATCAGCGGTACACCCCTGCCAGCCGGTCGAGGTCGGCGATCACGGCGTCGCGCAACTCCGGAGGGTCGAGCACCACCGCATCGGCGCCGGCGCCGAGGATCATCCTGGTCAGCGTCGAGAGCGACCGGATCTCGATCGCCACGATGTCGCCCGGTTCCCCGTCGAGATCCTGCGGTGTGACGGCGAACGCGAGTCGCCGCAGACCGGCGGCCCGATCGCGGGCGACCCACACGCGGGCGGCACGGCCGTCGGAACCGACGGCCGATTCGACGGCCGACGACACGATCTGCTGCAGGTCGGTGCCGGTGGGTACGGTGACCGCGTCATGGTCGCCGATCGGTGCGACGTCGGAGATCCGGGACAGGCGGAACGTGCGGGTCGCGGCGCGGTCGCGGTCGTGACCGACGACGTACCAGCGGCCGCAGTAGGTGACCACTCCCCACGGTTCGAAGGTGCGGGTGGTGGTCGACGCGGCGGCGCCCGGCCGGTAGGTGAACGTGACGGCCTGGGCGTGCCCGATCGCCGCCAGCATCGCCGCCAGCGCGGCTTCGGAGCCGACCGACCGCGCCGACAGGGCCGGTGCGAATCCGATCTCGTCGTCGCCGCGCACGTCGATCCCGGCGGCCTGCAGTTTCAGCAGCGCGGTCTGAGAGATGGCCGACACCTCCGGCGCGCTCCACAGCGCACCGGCCATCGCGACGATCGCCGCCTCGGCACGGTCGAGCGAGATGTCGGGCAGTTCGTAGCTGTCACGGTTGATGCGGTAGCCCTCGACACTCGCCGACATCCGTTCCCGCCCGGTCATCAGGGGGATGCCGAGGTCGCGGAGCTCGTTCTTGTCGCGCTCGAACATCCGGTTGAAGGCCTCGTCGGACTGTCCGTCGTCGTTGTAGCCGGCGACGTTGCGCCGGATGTAGTCCGCGGTCACGAACTGCTTGGTCGACAACAGGCAGATCACCAGGTTGAGCAGGCGTTCGGCTTTCGGAGTTGCCACCGGGTCAGCTTAGTCATCACATGGACGCGATGAGGCGATCGACGCGCTCGTCCACACTCCGGAACGGGTCTTTGCACAGCACGGTTCGCTGGGCCTGATCGTTGAGCTTGAGGTGGACCCAGTCGACGGTGAAGTCACGGCCGGCCTTCTGGGCCGCGGAGATGAAGTCGCCACGCAGCTTCGCGCGGGTGGTCTGCGGTGGCTCGTTGACCGCGGTGGCGATCGCCTCGTCCGTCGTCGCGCGGGTGACCAGGCCCTTGCGGGACAGCAGGTCGAAGACGCCGCGCCCGCGTTTGATGTCGTGGAACGCCAGGTCGAGTTGGGCGATCTTGGGGTCCGACAGGTCCATCGAGTACCGGTCCTGATAGCGCTGGAACAGCTTGCGCTTGATCACCCAGTCCACCTCGGTGTCGACGCCGGAGAAGTCGCCGCTCTCCACGGCGTCGAGCATCCGGCCCCACAGGTCGACGACCTTGTCCATCTCCGGGTCGGGGCGACGGTTCATCATGTGTTCGACCGCCCGCGCGTGGTACTCGCGCTGGATGTCGAGGGCGCTGGCCTGCCGGCCGCCGGCCAACCGCACCGGACGGCGCCCGGTCGGGTCGTGGCTGACCTCGCGGATCGCGCGGATCGGGTTGTCGAGGGCGAAGTCCCGGAATGCGACTCCGGCCTCGATCATCTCCAGCACGAGCGCGGCGGATCCCACCTTGAGCAGGGTCGTCATCTCCGACATGTTGGAGTCGCCGACGATGACGTGCAGACGGCGGTACTTCTCGGCGTCGGCGTGCGGTTCGTCGCGGGTGTTGATGATCGGGCGGGACCGGGTGGTCGCCGAGGACACCCCCTCCCAGATGTGTTCGGCGCGTTGCGACAGGCAGAAGGTGGCGGCCTTCGGGGTCTGCAGCACCTTGCCGGCACCGCAGATGAGCTGCCGGGTCACGAGGAACGGCAGCAGGACGTCCGAGATCCGGGAGAACTCACCGGCGCGGACCACGCAATAGTTCTCGTGGCAGCCATACGAGTTGCCCGCGGAGTCGGTGTTGTTCTTGAACAGGTAGATGTCGCCGCCGATGCCCTCGTCGGCGAGGCGCTGCTCGGCGTCGATCAGCAGGTCCTCGAGGACGAGCTCACCGGCCCGGTCGTGGTTGATGAGCTGGATCAGGCTGTCGCACTCGGCGGTGGCGTACTCGGGATGTGACCCGACGTCCAGGTAGAGGCGGGCACCGTTCTGCAGGAACACGTTCGACGATCGTCCCCACGACACGACCCGGCGGAAGAGGTAGCGGGCCACCTCGTCCGGACTCAACCGACGGTGACCGTGAAAGGTGCACGTGACACCGAACTCGGTCTCGATTCCCATGATTCGACGCTGCACACGTCAAACACTACCCGCGTAAACCGACACCGACCGGACGACGCGACGGCGTCGTCCGGTCGGTGTCGAGTGGTGGTCAGGAATCCGTGCCGGCGTCGGAATCCTTCTCCGACGGGTCACCGCCGGTCGACTCGCCGGTCGCCTCGGCTGCCGGGGCCGGCAGCATGCCGGCGACGGTCGTCTGCGTGAGTCGCCGGAACGCGCGACGTGGGCGATTGCGATCGAGGATCGCCACCTCGAGGTCGGCAGCGGTGAGCACCCGCGGCGCGGGAGCCGACGCCGATGACGACGACGAGCCGTTGCCGCCGTCGGGCGGTGCGGTCAGCGCCGACACCGCGAGCGCGACCGCGGCCGACAGGTCGAGGTCCGGCTGATACCTGTCCCGCAGGGTTGCGGTGATCGCCTCGGTCGCGCCGCCCATCACGATGAAGCGGGTCTCGTCGGCGATCGAACCGTCGTAGGAGATGCGGTAGAGCTGCGACGGTGTCTGCTTGCCGGGTTTGGCGACCTCGGCGACACAGAGTTCGACCTCGTAGGGCTTGGGCTGCTCGGTGAACACCGCGCCGAGGGTGTTCGCGTAGGCGTTGGCCAGCGACAGTCCGGTCACATCCGCGCGGTCGTAGCTGTACCCACGCATGTCGGCGAGCTGGATGCCCGCCTTGCGCAGACTCTCGAACTCGTTGTACTTGCCCACCGCGGCGAACCCGATGCGGTCGTAGATCTCACTGACCTTGCGAAGCGTGTTCGACGGGTTCTCGGCCACGAAGAGCACACCGTCGGCATACGTCAACGCGACGACGCTGCGCCCGCGGGCGATGCCCTTGCGCGCGAGCTCCGAGCGATCGCGCATGATCTGCTCGGCGCTGGCGTAATACGGAAACGTCATCGCGCATCCCCCTCGTGCTCGGCGGCACGACGTTCCAGGATCGCGCGCGCCGACACCTCGATCTCGGTCGCCGGCACTTCACGAGCCCCGTCGGCCGACACGACGACCGCCGTCGGGAAGATCCGGCGGATCAGATCGGGACCGCCGGTCGCCGAATCGTCGTCGGCGGCATCGTAGAGCGCCTCGACGCAGATCGACAGCGCCCCGGCCTCGTCGAGGTCGGCGCGGTAGAGCTTCTTCAACGACGACTTGGCGAACACCGAGCCGGACCCGATCGCGTGGTAGCCGCCGAGTTCCTCGTGGCGGTCACCGGCGACGTCGAACGTGAAGATCCGTCCCCGTTCGGCGCGATCCTCGTGATCGATGTCGAAGCCGACGAGCAACGGGATGGCCGCCAGTCCCTGCATGGCGGCACCGAGGTTGCCACGGACCATCGACGCCAGCCGGGACACCTTCCCGTCCAGGGTGAGCGGGACGCCCTCGATCTTCTCGTAGTGCTCGAGTTCGACGGCGAACAATCGCACCATCTCGATCGCGATGCCCGCCGTGCCGGCGATACCCGCGGCCGAATAGTCGTCGGTGATGTAGGTCTTCTGCACGTCGCGCGTGGCGATCATGTTGCCCATGGTCGCCCGGCGATCACCGGCGAGCACGACTCCACCCGGAAACGACACCGCCACGATGGTGGTGCCGTGCGGGATCTCGTCGGTGGCGCCGACCGGAAAGGTCATGCGTTCAGCCCGATACTGCGGCAGTTGCTCGGGAGCATGCCGTCGCAGGTAGTCGGTGAACGACGAGATGTCGGGTTGTGAAGTGGTCCGTGGGTGCAGTGAACTGAACCGATCGCTCACTGGCCGCCCTTCTGCACATAGGCGCGCACGAAGTCTTCCGCGTTCTCCTCGAGCACGTCGTCGATCTCGTCGAGCAGGTCGTCGGTGTCCTCGGCGAGCTTCTCGCGTCGTTCCTGGCCGGCGCTGCCGTCCGGACCGAGGTCACCGTCGTCGTCGCCACCGCCGCGCTTGGTCTGTTCCTGCGCCATCTGCTGCCTCCCGCTCGTACCCGCCCGGTCCTCGACCGGACGGACAAATCGTGTGTTCCCACCCTACCGGTGCGCACGCCCCGGCGGGTGGAAGCGAGCACCCTCAGGTGGTCAACTGGTCGACGAGTTCGGCGGCCGAATCGACCGAGTCGAGCAGTTTCCCGACGTGGGCACGGCTGCCGCGCAGCGGCTCGAGGGTGGGGATGCGGACCAGCGAGTCGCCGCCGAGATCGAAGATGACCGAGTCCCAACTGGCCGCGGCCACGTCGGCGCCGAAGCGTCGCAGGCATTCGCCGCGGAAGTAGGCGCGGGTGTTCTGCGGCGGTTCGGTGACGGCACGCACCACGTCGTCCTCGCTGACCAGCCGCTTCATCGAGCCGCGCGCGACGAGCCGGTTGTAGAGCCCCTTGTCGAGTCGGACATCGGAGTACTGCAGGTCGATCAGGTGCAGCCGTGGCGCCGACCAGCCCAGGTTCTCGCGTTGCCGGAAACCTTCGAGGATGCGCAGTTTCGCCGGCCAGTCGAGGATGTCGGCGCATTCGAGCGGATCGCGTTCGAGCCGGTCGAGAACCTCGGCCCAGGTCTCGAGCACGTGCGCCGCCCGCTTGTCGTCGCCGTGCTCGGTCTCGTGGAACTTCTGGCACCGCTCGAGGTACTCGCGCTGCAGGGCGAGCGCGGTGAGCTCCCGACCGTCGGTCAGGGCCACGGTGGCGGCCAGGGTCGGGTCGTGGCTGATGGCGTGCACCGCCGAGACGGGTCGGGCGAGTTCGATGTCGGAGAAGTCGACGCCGGCCTCGATCAGGTCGAGGACGAGCGCGGTGGTCCCGACCTTCAGGTAGGTGGCGGTCTCGGCGAGGTTGGCGTCGCCGATGATCACGTGCAGGCGGCGGTAGCGTTCGGGGTCGGCGTGCGGTTCGTCGCGGGTGTTGATGATGCCGCGTTTGAGGGTGGTCTCCAGGCCGACCTCGACCTCGATGTAGTCCGACCGCTGCGAGAGCTGGAATCCCGCCTCGTCGCCGGACTGGCCGATGCCGACCCGGCCGGCACCGCAGATCACCTGACGCGACGCGAAGAACGTGGTGAGTCCGGCGATCACCGCGGTGAACGGGGTCTCCCGGCTCATCAGGTAGTTCTCGTGGGTGCCGTAGGAGGCGCCCTTGCCGTCGATGTTGTTCTTGTAGAGCTGCAGGCGCGGCGCCCCAGGCACACTGGCGACGTGGCGGGCCGCCGCCTCCATCACGCGCTCCCCCGCCTTGTCCCAGATGACCGCGTCCATCGGATCGGTGACCTCGGGCGCGGAGTACTCCGGGTGGGCGTGGTCGACGTAGAGGCGGGCGCCGTTGGTCAGGATCATGTTGGCCGCGCCGATCTCGTCGGCGTCGATGATCGGGGCCGGACCCGACCCGCGGCCGAGGTCGAAACCCCGGGCGTCGCGCAACGGCGATTCGACTTCATAGTCCCAGCGTGTCCGCTTGGCGCGGGGCACTCCGGCGGCCGCGGCGTAGGCCAGGACCGCCTGCGTGGAGGTCATGATCGGGTTCGCGGTCGGGTCGCCGGGCGCGGAGATGCCGTACTCGACCTCGGTGCCGATGATTCGCTGCATATGACGAGGGTAAGTGTTCACGTCGGATGGGTCGCACCGGCGGGCCACGCTGGGTACTGTTGCGCCGTGAAAGCCTTCCGACGGTTCACCGTTCGAGTGCCGCTGCCGGCCCAATTGACCGATCTCGCCACCCTCGCCCACAACCTCCGCTGGGTCTGGGACGCGCCGACGCAGGATCTGTTCGCCACCATCGACCCGGCACTGTGGTCGGCCACCGGCGACCCGGTTCGGCTGCTCGCCGAGGTCCACCCCGATCGAGTCGCCGAACTCGCCGACGACAGCGCCTTCCTCGAGAAGCTGACGCAGGTGCGTGCCGACCTGGACCGCTACACCGGGCAGCCGCGCTGGTTCGGCTCCTACGCCGCCGGCTTGGACGCGAAACAGGTTGCACCACAAGGGATTGCGTACTTCTCGATGGAGTTCGGCATCTCCGAGGTGTTGCCGATCTACTCCGGTGGTCTCGGCATCCTCGCCGGCGATCACCTCAAGGCGGCCTCCGACCTGGGCCTTCCGCTGATCGGCGTCGGCCTCTTCTACCGCTCCGGCTATTTCCACCAGAGCCTCTCCGCCGACGGCTGGCAGCTGGAGCGCTACCCGGTCAACGACCCGACGTCGATGCCGCTGACGCTGCTGTCGGAGGGAGACACCCCCGTCGTCGTCTCGATCTCGATGCCCGGCGGACGGACGTTGAGCGCCCACGTGTGGGTCGCCACCGTCGGCCGCATCCCGCTGCTGCTGCTCGACTCGGACCTGCCGGTCAACGACGAGGAGCTCCGCAACATCACCGATCGCCTCTACGGTGGCGACCAGAACCACCGGATCAAGCAGGAGATCCTGCTGGGCATCGGCGGGGTGCGGGCGGTGCGCGAGTACACCCGGCTCTCCGGCCACGCCGAACCGACGGTCTTCCACATGAACGAAGGCCACGCCGGCTTCCTCGGCGTCGAACGTGTCCGGGAACTGACGAGCGGCGCGGAGAAGCTCGACTTCGATTCGGCCGAGGCGGTGGTGCGGGCGTCGAACATCTTCACCACCCACACCCCGGTGCCCGCGGGTATCGACCGCTTCCCGCTCGACATGGTGCGTTACTACCTCGATCCCGACGACAACGGCGACGCCCGGTTGCTCCCCGGATTGCCGGTCGCGACCGTGCTGGAACTCGGCGACGAGGCAGACCCCGGCGTGTTCAACATGGCGCACATGGGTTTCCGGCTCGGGCAGCGCAGCAACGGGGTGTCACAGCTGCACGGCGAGGTGAGCCGGGAGATGTTCGCCGATCTGTGGCCGGGATTCGACGCGGACGAGGTGCCGATCGGCGCGGTCACCAACGGTGTGCACGGTCCGACGTGGACGGCCCGGGCGTGGCAGGACCTGACGCCCGGAGACGAGAACGCCGAGGCGCGTGCCATCGCCGACATGGTGTCCGACGACATCTGGCGCATCCGTTCTGAACTTCGGGCGCAGCTCGTCGACGAGGTCCGTCGTCGAGCCCACGCGAGCGGTCGGGACCGCGGGTTCACCGACGCCGAACTCGGCTGGACCGCCGACATCTTCGATCCGAACGCGCTAACCATCGGGTTCGCGCGCCGGGCCGCGACGTACAAGCGCTTGACGCTGATGCTGCGGGATCCCGCCCGGATGCGCCGCATCCTCACCGACCCCGACCGTCCGGTGCAGCTGGTGATCGGCGGCAAGGCGCATCCCGCCGACGACGGCGGCAAGTCGCTCATCCAGCAGGTGGTCCGGTTCACCGAGGATCCCGAACTGCGCGACCGGATCGTCTTCCTGCCGGATTACGACATCTCGATGGCCCGCGACATCTACGCGGGCTGCGACGTCTGGCTCAACAATCCGGTGCGCCCGATGGAGGCGTGCGGGACGTCGGGCATGAAATCGGCGATGAACGGCGGCCTGAACCTGTCCATCCTCGACGGATGGTGGGATGAGATGGCCGACGGCGACAACGGCTGGGCGATCCCGTCGGCCGAGGGTGTCCATGACGAACGCCGTCGCGACGACCTCGAGGCCGAGGCGCTCTACTCGCTGCTCGAGGACTCGGTGATCCCGATGTTCTACAACCGGTCGGCCACCGGCACGCCGGAACGGTGGGTGGACATGGTGCGCCACACGCTGAGCCGGCTCGGCCCCAAGGTGCAGGCCTCCCGGATGGTGCGCGACTACACCACCGCCCTGTACGGTCCGGCGGCCACCCAGTACGCATCCATCGTCGCCGACGACTACGCCCCGGCACGAGACCTCGCCGATTACCGGCAGATCCTCAATCGGGGCTGGTCGGCGGTGCAGGTCGCGGGCATCGACGAGGCCGGAACCGACACCTCGGCCGACGACCGGCCGGGCACGGTGAGTCTGGAACTGACGGCGCACATCGCGCTGGGTGAGTTGGGGCCCGACCAGGTCACGGTGCAGGCGTTGATCGGCCCGGTCACCGACGACGGCGACATCGAGGAGCCCGTCACCGCCGAGATGGCACCGTCGACGGTGACCGATCCGTCCGGACGCACGTTGTTCACCGTCGAGCTGATCCCGTCGCGGTCGGGGCGGCTCGGGTACACCGCGCGCGTACTCCCCCGGCATCCGCAGCTGTCCGACGACGCCGAACTCGGACTGGTGCGCTATCCGGTGGGTACCGCCGAGGACCTCGGCCCGTCGCTGGTGGCGAACGTCGTCGTGCCGGGAGCCAGCACCTGATCCGCGGGCCGTGGATCCCGCTAGTGGCTGCGGCGCAGCCGTGACCAGGTGAAGATCAACAGGCAGAGTCCGATGCCGGCGAGCAGACCGTAGGCCAGCGCCGCGTTGGCCACGGTCGGCTCCCAGCGGGAGGCGTCGGCGGTCTGCGGGGCGCGCGGCGCGATCCGGTTGAGGTCCACCGCGGTCGCCGCGGCCGAGTACCCCCAGTAGGACGGCAGGATCCACGAGAGTTGCACGAGGCCGGGGGCGGTCAACCGGAACAACCCTCCGCAGAACACGAGCTGGGCGATCACCGCGATCACCAGCGGCGGCATCGTCTGCTCGTTGGAGCGCACGGCCGAGGAGATCGCCAGCCCGACCAGGGTGCTCACGCACGCGAGAGCGGCCACCGCACAGAACAATTCGACCGCCCCGGCGGTGATGACACCGTCGCCGGGCACTCCCTTGCCGGCGTAGGTGATGCCGACCATCACCGCGGTCTGCAGGATCGCGGCGGCGAAGAACACGACGACCTTGGCGGCGAGGTAGGCGTCGGGCCGCAACCCGACGGCACGTTCGCGTTCGAAGATGTCCCGTTCGGAGACGAGGTCGCGCACGGTCAGCGCCGCCCCCATGAACGTGGCACCGACGACCAGGACGATCAGGACCTGCAATGCCTCGGCCGCGGTGTCGGCCGACGTGTTGACGCCGAACCCGTCGGAGCCGGGGATCACGAGGGTGAGCAGGCCTAGTACGACCGGCATCAGCACCAGGAACATCAGATAGCCGGTGTCGGCAAGGATCAGCCGCACCTGACGCCGGGCGATGGTGCTGCACTGACGGGACACCCCGGCCCGCGGCGCCGTCGGCGGTGGTCCGGGCGGCGGCACACCGGGCGGGATCGGCGGACGGTGGCGATGACGCGCCAGGTAGCGGTGATGGGCGGCGTCGGGTTCCGCGGCGACACGGGCGAAGATCTCGGCCCAGTCGCCGGTCCCCATCTGGCCGGCGACCTCGCCCGGCGATCCGCAGAACGCGGTCTTGCCGCCGGGCGCGAGCAGCAGCACCTGGTCGCACATCGACAGGTGGGTCAGTGAATGCGTGACGACGATGACCACGCGACCGGCGTCGGCGAGACGGCGCAAGGTGACCATCACCTGCCGGTCGAGGGCGGGGTCGAGACCCGAGGTCGGTTCGTCGAGGATCAGCAGCGACGGCCCGGTGAGCAGTTCCATCGCCACCGATGCGCGTTTCTGCTGGCCGCCGGACAATCGGTCGACCCTGGTGTCGACGTGCTCGGTGAGCTGGAGTTCGGCGAGCACCCCGTCGATGACGCGATCGCGGTCGGCGGTCGTCAGGTCGGGTGGCAACCGCAGTTCGGCGGCGTAGCGCAGCGCCTGCCGCAGGGTGAGCCTGTGGTGCAGCACGTCGCGTTGCGGGACCATGCCGATGCGGGTGCGCAACGCGTCGTACTCGGCGTGGACATCGCGGCCCTCGAAGGTGACTCGCCCGGTGGTCGGTCTGCCCAGTCCGGCGGCGATCTTCGCCACCGTCGACTTACCCGCGCCGGACGGTCCGATCACCGCGGTGAGAGTGCCCGGCCGGGCTCCGAGGCTGACGTCATACAGCAGCTGCTTGCCGCCGGACACCACCAGGCCCACGGCCTCGACCGCCAACCCGCCGGCCACCGCCTCGCGGCCCGGACCGCGATGCAACATGCCGCCGGAGACCGCCAGATCGCTGTTGCCGATCGTCACCACACTGCCGTCCGGCAGCTGCTCCCGGTGCACCCGGCGGCCGTTGACATAGGTGCCGTTGACGCTGCCGAGATCCTCGATGGCCAGCCCGGCCGGTGTCGCGACGACCCGCGCGTGATGCCGTGAGGCGAGGACGTCGTCGACGACGAGATCGTTGTCCGGCGTGCGTCCGATCGTCAGTGCCCCGCGGACGACGATCCCGGCGGCCGGGCCCGGCGGCGGGCCGGCGGTTCCCTCACGTGCGACGTGGAAGGCGTCGTGCCGCAGCGATCGCAGGTGCGGGGCCGGCGGACGGGCCGGGTGGCCCGGCGAATCCAGCGTGACGGTCACCAGCGGGCCGGTCACCGGATCCCCCAACCGGATCGCGAGCTCGCCGGACACCGGCAGCTCGGTGATGCGATGTCCGGCGACGAAACATCCGTTGGTGCTGCCGAGGTCGACGGCCACCCACCGGTCGCCGCGCCACTCGATCGCCAGGTGACGCCGCGAGACCAGCGGGCCCTCGACCGTCAGGGTGTTCTCGGGGGTGCGACCGATCGTCACGCGCGGCACCGGTCCCAGTGGCCGCGTCACCCCACACGCGGACACGCGCCCGGAGATCGTCGCTGGGCTGTTCATCGGTGATGACTCTAGAGCCCTGCTCCGACGCTCTCCGAGCGCGTGTACTGCGGTTGATCGACCCGCGCTGGTGCGCGGAGGTTTACAGGTACTGGCCGGTGTTCGTCTCGGTGTCGATGGCCCGGCTGGCGCCGGCGCTCTTGCCGGTGACCAGCGTGCGGATGTACACGATCCGCTCGCCCTTCTTGCCCGAGATCCGGGCCCAGTCGTCCGGGTTGGTCGTGTTCGGCAGATCCTCGTTCTCGGCGAACTCGTCGAGGATCGAGTCGAACAGATGCTGTACCCGCAGGCCCGGGGTGCCGGTGTCCAATTGCGACTTGATCGCGTACTTCTTGGCCCGGTCGACCACGTTCTGGATCATTGCGCCGGAGTTGAAGTCCTTGAAGTACATGACCTCCTTGTCACCGTTGGCGTAGGTGACCTCCAGGAACCGGTTGTCCTCGCTCTCCGCGTACATCCGCTCGACGACCTTCTCGATCATCGCGTTCAGGCACGCGGTGCGGTCGCCGCCGAACTCGCCGAGGTCGTCGGCGTGCACGGGCAGTTGCTCGGTCAGGTACTTGGAGAAGATGTCGATCGCCGATTCCGCGTCGGGACGCTCGATCTTGATCTTCACGTCGAGGCGACCGGGCCGCAGGATCGCCGGGTCGATCATGTCCTCGCGGTTCGACGCACCGATCACGATGACGTTCTCGAGACCTTCCACGCCGTCGATCTCGCTGAGGAGCTGCGGCACCACGGTGGTCTCCACGTCGGACGAGACGCCGGAGCCGCGGGTCCGGAAGATCGAGTCCATCTCGTCGAAGAAGACGATCACCGGTGTGCCCTCGGATGCCTTCTCCCGGGCACGCTGGAAGATCAGGCGGATGTGCCGCTCGGTCTCACCGACGAACTTGTTGAGCAGCTCGGGGCCCTTGATGTTCAGGAAGTAGGACTTGGCTTCCTTCGCGTCGTCGCCGCGGACCTGCGCGATCTTCTTCGCCAGCGAGTTGGCCACCGCCTTGGCGATGAGCGTCTTACCGCATCCGGGCGGGCCGTAGAGCAGCACACCCTTGGGGGGTCGCAGCGCGTAGTCGCGGAACAGGTCCTTGTGCAGGAACGGCAGTTCGACGGCGTCGCGGATCTGCTCGATCTGCCGGCCCAGGCCGCCGATGTCCTCGTACCCGACGTCGGGTACCTCTTCGAGCACCAGGTCCTCGACCTCGGCCTTGGGCACCCGCTCGAAGGCGAAGCCGGCCTTGGTGTCGATGAGCAACGAGTCGCCGGGCCGCAGCTTCCGCTTCTGCCCGTCCTCGCCGTCGACGTCGCCGAGAAGCGGCTCGGCCAGCCACACGACGCGCTCCTCGTCGGCATGTCCGACGACCAGCGCCCGGAGGCCGTCGCCGAGGATCTCGCGCAAGGTGCTGATCTCGCCGACCGAGTCGTACTCGCAGGCCTCGACGATGGTCAACGCCTCGTTCAGGCGCAGCGTCTGACCCTTCCGAAGCGTCTCGATCTCGATGTTCGGTGAGCACGTCAGGCGCATCTTGCGGCCGGAGGTGAACACGTCGACCGTGCTGTCGGGATAGATGTCGAGCAGCACTCCGTAGCCGCTCGGTGGCTGCCCGAGCCGGTCGACCTCTTCCCGCAGCGCGACGAGTTGCTGGCGTGCCTCTTTGAGGGTGTCGAGCAGCTTGGCATTGCGGGTGGTGAGGTTGTCGACGCGTTCCTGGAGTTCCTGGACATCCGCGGGCCGCGCGAACGACGGCCGCGACGACGGGTCGGGGCGCGACAGCGGTGCGTAGGCGGGGACGAAGTTCTCGTCGGACTCGGGCAGGTCTGCACCCGAGGGCTCGTGCCGCTCGGCGCCGGTGGCGCCGTGACGGTCAGATTCGGTCATTGCTGACTCCTCTCCCCGGCAAACACGCTGTCTCCGGACTCCCTGGCCCGCTACGTGTTTGCGCCGTAACACCACGCTACCGGTGTGCGACAGAAACCGCCGGACACCGCGCAACACTCGGTGTTGACGGTCTGTTAAATGTGCGTATTCACAACGTATTCGCGATGTTTCGCGGGGTAAAGAAAATAACGCAGAGTAATCCGAAAGAATGGGTCACCCGCGGGTCGGCCGACGCTGCGGACGCAAGGTGGTGACGCCGTCGGCGAGGCGGCGGGCGGTGATCAGGAATGCCGTGTGGCCTTGCATTTTGTGTTCCGGACGAACCGCCAGGCCGACGGCGCTCCATTCACGGACCAGCGATTCCCAGGCCCTCGGCTCGGTCCAGCACTCCTGGTCGCGCAGCGCCTCCACAATCCGGGACAATTGCGTGACAGTTGCCACATAAATGATCAGCACTCCGCCGGGTGTAATGGCGTTTCGGACGACCTCGAGGGGTTCCCAGGGCGCGAGCATGTCGAGCACCACGCGGTCGAAGTGCTCGTCGGCGGGCAGCGCCGTCGCATCGAGGTGTGCGAGGTCGTCGACGACGATCTCCCAGTTGGCGGGGCGCTCACCGAAGAACGTCTCGACGTTGCGCACGGCGTGTTCGGCGTGGTCGTCGCGCACCTCGTAGGAGGTGACCGTGCCCCGCTCGCCGACGGCGCGGAGCAGCGAGCACGTCAGGGCGCCCGAGCCGGCCCCGGCCTCGAGGACGCGTGCGCCGGGGAAGATGTCGCCCTCGGTCACGATCTGTGCGGCGTCCTTCGGGTAGATGACCTGCGCGCCGCGCGGCATCGACAGCACGTAATCGGTGAGCAGCGGGCGCAGCGCCAGGTACTGGGTGCCGCTGGTCGCGGAGACGATGCTGCCCTCGGGTGCGCCGATGAGGTCGTCGTGCGCGATGGCCCCCCGATGCGTGTGGAACAGCTTGCCGGCCTCGAGGTGCACCGTGAACTTGCGGCCCTTGGCGTCGGTGAGCTGGACGCGGTCGCCCACGGCGAATGGGCCGGTCGTCGGCATCGGGAGGTCCTTCCGGGGGTGGCTACGGCGTCGATCGCGGAGCTCGTCTGCGTTGCGTCCCCGAATCTGTCGGGGTCGGGACCTACCCTGCCAAATGTGAGTACGACGATCGCCGCCGGGTCCACGCGAGCCCCGGTGCGCAACATCCCGGCCAACCCCGCCACCCGAGGCCCCGCTGCCCGCGGCCTCGCCGGCCGTCCGCTGGCGCTCTCCCCGTCGCGGGCATCCGACTTCAAGCAATGCCCCCTGCTCTACCGCTACCGGGCGATCGACCGGTTCCCGGAGACACCGACCCAGGCGCAGACGCGCGGCACCGTGGTGCATGCCGCATTGGAGAACCTCTTCGACATCCCCGCCGAGCTCCGCACACCCGAGACGGCGGATCTGCTCGTCGAAGGCGCCTGGGCGGCCATGTGTGAGGCCGACCCGCATCTCGCCGAGGTGATCGGCGAGGACACCAACGGGCGCTTCGTCGCCGAGGCGCAGAAGCTGATGGCGACCTACTACACGATGGAGAACCCGACCGCGTTCGAGGCGGACGCCGTCGAGGAGCACGTCGAGATCGACCTGGACGAGGTCCTGCTCCGCGGTTTCATCGACCGCATCGACGTCGCGCCGACCGGGGAGATCCGGGTGGTCGACTACAAGACGGGACGCTGTCCGGGCGAGGCGTACGAGGCCAAAGCCCTGTTCCAGATGAAGTTCTACGCGCTGGCGATCTGGCGAATCCGAGGCGTGGTGCCGCACCGGCTACAGCTGATGTACCTGTCCGACGGCCAGCAACTGACCTACACGCCGGATCGCGACGAGTTGGAGCGCTTCGCCCGGACGCTGAAAGCCATCTGGGCGGCGATCCGGCAGGCTGTCGCCACCGGCGACTTCCGTCCGCAGCGCTCCCGACTCTGCGGCACCTGCGAACATCGCTCCCGCTGTCCGGAGTTCGGCGGCGAGATCCCGCCCTACCCGGGGCCACCGCCCGGATTCCTATGATGGTTCGCATAGGGTGATCGGGTGGAGAGCTGCTACTACGTCCCGATCGATCCACCCGCCGCGGCCGACGGCGACGGCTACGAGTACTTCGCGCCCACCGACGCGACGCTGAGCGTGTGGGCACCGACGATGCAGCACGGCGGACCGCCCACCGGGCTGATGGTCCGAGCGCTGGAACGGTGCGTACCGGATCCCGACCAGCACCTGACCCGCGTGACCACCGAGATCCTGGGCCCGATCGGGTTGGGCATCAACCGAACTCGCGCACAGTTGGTGCGCGCCGGCCGGCAGATCGCCCTGGTGAGCAGCGACCTCGAGGTGGCGCAGCCCGACGGGTCGTTCCGTCCGGCCGCACGATCGGTGGCGTGGCGATTGCGCACGGCCGACTCCGAGGAGGTCAAGCGCCTACCCGCGCACCTGTCCCCCGGTCCGGCGGAGCTGACCCCGACGCTCGGCATCTCCGTCGATCCGGATGTCGGAATTCCCTGGGGCACAATTGGGTTCATTGGCACATGCGAGACGGCCATCGTCCCCGGACGCCTCGGCGAGACGATGGCGCTGTGGTTGCGGCCGGCGCTGCCGCTGGTCGGAGGCGAGGAAATCACCGACCTGGAGTCGA
The DNA here is from genome assembly GCF_053588655.1 of Gordonia sp. NPDC003424. Lineage (NCBI taxonomy): Bacteria > Bacillati > Actinomycetota > Actinomycetes > Mycobacteriales > Gordoniaceae > Gordonia > Gordonia sp. NPDC003424. The sequence goes on along the minus strand of NZ_JBSFQJ010000006.1, from coordinate 208,977 downwards.
TCTTCACCGTCATCGACATCGCGAACGGTGTCGGCACCACCCTCGATCCCACCGAATGGACCTGGATGAACACCGACACCACGGTCCATCTCACCCGGGTTCCGCGGGGACCGTGGCTCGGTGTCGATTCCGACATGCTGCGGGGTGGCGACGGTTTCGGCGCCACCTTCGCCGATCTCTACGACGCGAGCGGGTTCATCGGCCGCTCGGCGCAGACGGTGCTGTTGGCGCCGGGCTCGGCGTGACCTGACGAGACCCGCTCCAGCCGAGTCAGGGTTCGCCCGCGGGCCTCGAGCAGCACGATCCGGGAGACCACCATCGTCAGCGCCCACAGCAGGAAGAACGGCGCGATGGTCCCGAAATCGAGGTGGTGACCGATCATGAACTCGCCGAAATGGTTTCGTGCAGTGGGGTTGTCGGTGACCGCCCACACGAAGCTCAGGCGGGTGAGCACCGCGATCAGCCACACGGCGACGAATGCCGGGCCGGTGACGGTCACGATCCGACCGGTACGGTCGTCCCGCTCGATCGCCGTGCACGCAGTGGCGATACCGCCGAAGACCAGTCCCACGGCGACCGCGCTGCCGTAGACGACCCAATCCCGCATATCCGCGACCGGAGCGTCCTTGAGATAGATCACCCCGAAGACGGCCACCAGTGCCACGGGCAGCAACACGGCCCGCCGGTCGAGGGTTCGCCGGCCGTAGCCGCGGGCCATGACGAGTACGAAGATCCCTCCGCTGATCAGGAAGGCCTGGGTGAGTTCCGACATCGTGGCTCCTTGTCGATCGATTCGGTCGCGGTTGCGATGTCATCGAGTCAACGCGAGCCGGACGTCACGGACATCGGCGTGCGGGTGGAGTCCGGGTGGAGATCGCTTCTCCACCCGCCGGTGGTTGGCGCGTCCGGCCGCTCCTGACACGATGGGTCGATGGCCTGGTGGGACATCCAGACGTACGAGAGCGGAATCCCGCGGGAGACCGAGTGGGACCGGTTGATGCGGATTCTCCAACCGGTTCTGGTGATCGGTTTCGCGGTGATGATGGTGATCACGCTGCCGTGGGCGGATACGGCGGCCGACCCGATGCTCCTCGCGTTGATCGTCGGCTGCGCTTCGTTGCTGCTGACGGTGCCGCTTCCCGACCGGATCATCGACCTGCGGACCCGACTGGTCCTCGCGACCATCACCGCAACGGGCGCAGGGGTACTCATGGGGCTCGGCGGTCAGGGCTGGCCGGCGACGTTCTCGTACATGATCGCGCTGCACGCCGCGATCCGGTTCGCCCCACGGGTGGCCGTCTGGGTGATCGCGCTGAACGTGGGAGTCGCCGTCATCGTCCAATTGCTGTGGGGTCCAGCCGATATCACGCCGTGGTGGACCAATCTGCTGGTCTTTCTGAGTCTGATCCCGGGAATGGCGCGGTTCACCCGCCAGGAGACGTTCGCCGCGGCCGACGAGGTGGTACGGCAGACCCGGAAGGCCGCGGAGTCCGAGGCCCAGTCGCGTGCCCTGGCCGAGCGTGCCGCCATCGCCCGGGATATCCACGATGTGCTGGCCCATTCGCTCTCTGGGGTGAACATGCAGCTGTCGTTGGCGGACGCCCTGTTCGACGCGAACCGCCCCGACGAGGGGCGCGACGCGGTCCGGACCGCGCGCGGCATGGTGGTCACCGGCCTCGAGGAGGCCCGTTCCGCGGTGCAGACGCTGCGTGGCGACACCGTCGACCCGCTCGCCGCCATCGCGTCGATGGTCGCCGGACCGACCGAGTCGTTTGCGGTCCGGGGTATGTCCCGCGCCATCCCCGGCCGCTGCGCACACACCCTGATCCGCACGGCGCAGGAGTCGGTGACCAACGCGCGCCGTCATGCGCCGGGGAGCACACTTGATCTTGCCGTCGAATTCACCCCCACCGCGATCGATTTCACCGCGCGTAACGCCGCTCCGACAGGTGCACGAGCCTCGGCGTCAGCCGGCTCGGGGCTGGGCTTGGTGGGCATGCGGGAGCGGGCGGCATCGATCGGCGCCCATGTGGATTCGGGACCACTACCGTCCGACGACACCACTCATCCGGGTGGGTGGATCGTGCACCTGCACATCCCGGACGCGGCGGGGCGGCCATGATCCGGGTCGTGGTCGCCGACGACCAGACAGCCATCCGGGAGGCGCTGGCCATCATGCTCGGCCTGATCGAGGACATCGACGTCGTCGCGACCGCGGCAAATGGTCAGGAGGCGGTCGACGCGGTGGCCGAGCATCGGCCGGAGGTACTGCTGACCGATCTCCGGATGCCGGTGCTCGACGGCGCCGAGGCCACCGCGGCGGTGTGCGCACGTTTCCCCGACACCGCGGTGGTGCTCCTGACCACCTACGACGACGAAGAATCCATCCTGCGCGCGTTGCAGGCGGGAGCGCGCGGCTACCTCACCAAGGAGGCGGGCCGCGACGAAATCGCCACTGCCATCCGGGTCGCCGCCGGCGGACAGTCGGTACTCGATCCGGCGGTACAGGCCCGGCTGGTGGCAGCCGCCGGCGGCGGTGCGTCGCACGCCGTGAACACCCCCACCGACGCGGGCCCGCTCGACGACCTGACCGCGCGGGAGACCGAGGTTCTCGACCTGATCGCGCATGGCTTGAGCAACCGGGAGATCGCGCGCCGCCTTGTCGTCAGTGAGGCGACGGTCAAGACGCACATCAACAACCTGTTCACCAAGCTCGGGGTCCGCGATCGGGCACACGCCATGCGGCTCGCGTTCGATCACGGGCTCGGGCGGTAGCCGCGGCGACGGGTCAGAAGCGGCAGGACCGGATGTCGGTGGCCAGGATCGCCTTGGCGCCGAGGTCGGACAGTTCATCCATGAGGCTCTGGTGGATCTTGCGCGGCACCATCGCGCGGACGGCCACCCAGTCCGGGTCGGCCATGGGTGCCACGGTCGGGGATTCGAGGCCGGGAGTCAGCTGCGTGGCCTCGGCCAACAGGGTGCGCGGGCAGTCGTAGTCGATCATCACGTACTGCTGACCGAACACGACGCCCTGCACGCGGGCGACGAACTGGCGGGCGGCCTTCTCGAGCTCGCCGCCGCCGTCACGCGAGATGAGCACCGCCTCCGAGTCGCACAGCGACTCGCCGAACGCGACGAGATCGTGTTGCCGCAGGGTGCGGCCCGAGCCGACCACGTCGGCGATGACGTCGGCGACACCGAGCTGGATGGAGATCTCCACCGCCCCGTCGAGCCGGATGATGCTGGCCGGCTCGATCCCCCGTCGCTTCAGGTCGTCGCGGACCAGGTTGGGATAGGACGTCGCGACCCGCTTGCCGGCGAGATCGGCGACCGTCCAGTTCCGGCCGGCGGGCGCGGCGTACCGGAACGTCGACGAACCGAAGCCCATCGAGAGCTGTTCGTCGACCGAGGCACCGGAGTCGCGAGCGAGATCGCGGCCGGTGATGCCGAGGTCGAGGGTGCCCGACCCGACGTAGATCGCGATGTCCTTGGGGCGCAGGAAGAAGAACTCGACGTCGTTGGCGTTGTCGAGAACGGTGAGGTCTTTGGCGTCGGACCGCTTCCGGTATCCGGCTTCGGCGAGGACGGCCGCCGCCGATTCGGAGAGCGCCCCTTTGTTGGGCACGGCTACGCGCAACATGTTCGGTGGATCCTTACTGGTGAGCTGGGTGATGGCCGGGATGACTTTCCTGTTCGCGGAGGGGCTGGATCGCAGCCCTACAGGTGTCGGTACACGTCGGCCGGCGAGAGACCTCGCTTGATCATCATCACCTGCAACCAGTAGACGAGCTGGGAGATCTCCTCGGCGAGCGACTCGTCGGACTCGTGTTCGGCCGCCAGCCAGACCTCGCCTGCCTCTTCGATGATCTTCTTGCCCAGGGTGTGGATTCCGGAGTCGAGGGCGGCGACCGTCCCGCTGCCGGCGGGACGGCTCTGCGCCTTGTCGCTCAACTCGGCGAACAGCTCCTCGAAAGTCTTCACGGGTCTTTATCTTGGCATGTCACCGTGCTCATGACAGTGCCCGGGGTGTTCGCCGGTCCACGCGTCGGTGAGATCGTCGACGGTCAGCCCGACCAGCGTCTCCCGGAAGGTCCGCAGGTTTCCGGCCGGTACCGGGGCGGCCGACGGCACGACCAGCGTCGGGCACCCGGCGGTGGTCGCGGCGATCGTCCCGGTCGGGGAATCCTCCACGGCCAGGCATTGATCGATGCGCAGGCCGATCAGCGACGCGGCCTTCAGGTAGAGATCCGGGGCCGGTTTGCCCTGTGGCACCTCGTCTCCGCAGACGGTGGCGGTGAAACGCTGCGGCCCCAGTGTCTCCAGCGCCACCTCGACGAGTTCCCGGACCGTATTGGTCACCAGCACCATCGGCAGGCCGGCGGCCGCCACCAGGTCGAGCGCGGCCGCGGCGCCCGGCCGCCACGGGAGGTCCTTGCGGAAGAGGACGGCGACGTGGTCGAGCATCCAGCGGCCGTCGGCGACGAGGTCACGATCGTGTGGTGCGACGTCGGCGGCGACGTGGACCTTGGTGATCGCGTCCCCCAGCGAGTTCCCCAGCGTCGTCTCGCGGAGCGCGGGCGTCATCACGATGCCGTGCCGGAGGGCCAGATCCTCCATGGCGATGTCCCACAGCGGTTCGGAGTCGAGGAGGGTTCCGTCCATGTCCCAGAGCACGGCCGCGGGTGCGGTCTGGGCGGGGGTCGGTGCGGGGTTGCTCACCCCAGCATCATCGCAATGCTTTCGCCGTGCGACGAAATGTGTCGACGACCGCGTAGACGATGCCGAGCACGGCCAGCCCCATCATCGACGCGTAGATCGTGAGCGCGGTGTCCCCACGCCCGGAGGTGTAGCCGCCGCTCGAGCCGCCACCGGGATGTCCACCGCCGGCCGGTCGACCGCCGCCACCCCCGGCCTGCGCGGGTGGGCCGCCGTGACGAGACTCACCGCCGAAGCCGGTCCCACCGGGGGTGCCAGCCGGCCCGGCGCCCTGACCGCCGGCACCCGGACCACCCGCGGCGCGACCGCCGGCTCCGGGGCCACCGAAACCCTGTCCCTGGTCGCCGCTGAGAGACGAGTGATACACGCCGATGGCCGCGGCCTGGACGAGGATGGGGATCAGCACGAACCGCAGCGGCAGGTAGAACGCCATCACCACGGTGAGGATCTCCGCGGTGTAGAAGTAGCGGTCGTGCATGGCCGGCAGCAGGAACGGCACGATCATCGACGACGCGGTCGCCACGACCAGGATCGAGGTCGGGGTCACCGCGGGCTTGCGCCACACCGACCAGGCCAGGAAGGCGAGGATCACCGCGGCTGCCGCGGCGATCCCCAGATGCGCGAGCCACGTGGCGTCACCCTCGATGGGGATCAGCTGATACAGGTTGGCCGCGCCGAGGGTCAACTGCTTGTAGGAGTCGGTCTGGTCGAGATACACCGACAGCGCGGTGCTCCACGATGCGCCCGCGAGGACGGCGGGCAGATCCAGCAACAGGTACACGAGCGGGATGGCGAGCAGCGAGTACCACGGCAACCGCCGGCGCAGCAGCAGCCACAACAGGACGGGGAAGACGAAGATCGCCTGCAGTTTGAATGCGATCGCGACGCCGAAGAACACGCACGCCCAGACCGAGTTCGGCACGAGGCGATCGCGCTGGGCACGGAGCAGGAAGTAGATACCGCCCAGGGCGAAGGCGGAGTAGATGGCGTCGGCCTGACCCCAGTAGGCGCTGTTGGCGATCACCGACGGGAGGAACACGACGATCCCGAAGGCCAACGCCCGCAACCAGAATCGGTCGGTCCGCAGCGCCACGATGCGGTAGGCGAAGAATCCGAGGACCAGGTCGAAGACGATCGAGAGCGCCTTGATCCCGACGAGGGCCGGGATGTTGAGCGCCGTGAGCACCCAGATCAGGTACAGGTACGGGTAGTTGTAGTCGGCGAAACGTTCCCGGAACGCGCCGAACCCCTGGGTGTCCAGGGTGGCGTACCAGCGACTGAGGAAGGCCTGGTAGTCCATCGTCTCGAAATGCAGGAAGTGCGCTCGGACGGCGATGGCCGCGACGACCATGGCGGCCAGGACCAGCCACCGGATCCAGCGTCGCGGCGTGTGGGTGCCGACCGTGGCGGCAGGCGCCTCCGCAGGAATCGAGGCATCGAGGGTCGCAGATGTCATGCGACCACTCTCGGCTCCCAAACTGTGAAGACGGTGTCAGCAGGCTGCGAGGTTGAGCCCGATCAGGTGTGCGCCGCGTCGGCCTCGATGAGTTCGCGGGTCTTCTCGGCGGTCGCCGCACCCCACCGCGACGTCGACGCGATCGCGAGGACCGTCACGAGGATGCCGGAGAACGCCATGATCAGCCAGGCCGGGCGCGCCGCGGTGGCCAGCCCCTCGGCGACCGAACCACCGACTCCCGAGAACGCGAGGGTGCCGAACACCGCCACACCGAGCGCGGTGCCCACCTGACGCCCGGTCGAGGTCATCGACGCCGCGAGCCCGGCCTGCGACCGCGGCATCCCCGAGACCGCGGCGTTGGTGATGGGCGCGTTCACCAGGCCGGAACCGATACCGAAGAACAGATAGGCGATGCCGATGAACCAGAAGGAGGTGTCGTTGCCGACCGCCATCAACAGCACGCCGCTGATGAGGATCGCGACACCACCGAGCGCGATCGGGGCACGGGAGCCGTTGGCGGCGACCATGCGACCGGCGATCGGGGCGAAGACCGCACTCGCGGCGGCCATCGGCAGCGTCATCGCGCCGGCCTGCAGCGGGGTCATACCGCGGGCCTCCTGCAGATACAGGGTGTTGAGGAAGAGGAATCCGCCGGTGGCCGCGAACAAGATCACCGCGGTCACGACGGCGCTGCTGAAGGGCGCGCTGTGGAAGAACCGCGGGTCCAGCAGCGGCTCGCGGCGACGGCTCTCGTACCAGATCAGCGTGGTGACCGCGCAGACGGCGACGACGAAGCACCCGATGACGACACCCGAGGTCCAGCCGAGTCCGCGGCCCTCGATGATGCCGTAGGTCAAGGTCGCCAGGAACGCGAACACGAGAACCTGGCCGAGCGGATCGGGTCGTCGTGCGCGGTCGGCTTTGGACTCCGGGACGAAGCGGGCGGTCAGGACGATGGCCATCAGGCAGATCGGCACGTTGAGCCAGAAGATGGCCTCCCAACCGATGCCGGCGACGAGCGCACCCCCGACGAGCGGCCCCAACGCCATGCTCACGCCGATCGCCATCGCCCACATGCCGATGGCCTTCGCGCGTTCCTTCGGATCGGTGAACACGTTGGTGATGATCGACATCGCAACGGGATTGAGCATCGACCCACCGACGGCCTGCAGCATGCGGGCACCGATGAGCATCTCCGGGGACGTCGACAGCGAACACAGGATCGAGCCGACACCGAACACGAAAAGCCCGACCTGGAAGACGCGTTTGCGACCGAGACGATCCCCCATCGATCCGCCGAGCGTGAGCAGGCTCGCGATGACCAGCGTGTAGGAGTCGATGACCCACTGCAGCTGCGACGGCGAGGCGCCGAGGTCGGAGCTGATCGACGGCAGCGCGACGTTGACCGCGGAGACGTCGATGCCGACGATGAACAGGCTCAGACAGCAGGTCGCGAGGATGACCCTGCGGTGCCGCGCCGACAACTCCGTCGACGCCGCCGCCACCTCGTCCGACCGCGTGCTCACGACTCGGCCGCCACTCGTAGTGCCTCCAGGAGTCCCCCGAGTTCACGCAGCTGGTCACTGTCGAGCGCATCGAACATCGGCGGTGCCGTGGTCGGGTCCTCGGTCACCGCGGACACCGCGTGGCGCCCCTGCTCGGTGATGGTGACGAGTTTGCAGCGGCCGTCGGTGGGGTGCGGGCGCCGGGTGGCCAGCCCGCGGTCGACGAGGTCGTTGACGATGACGCTGGCCGCCGGCGCGTCCACACCCAGCCGTTCGGCGAGCTCACGTTGGGTGAGGTCCTGCACGGCGATCCGCCGCAGCGCGCGGAAGCGGCTGAACGGGATGTCGATGACCGCGCTGATCCGGTCACGCGACTGCTTGGCCTGGTCGCGGACCAGGCTGTTCATCGCGAACCACACCTGGGTGGCGGTGGGCGCCGCGGAGTCGCGCTCCGCCGGGACAGTTGTACGCATACAACTGTTGTAGAACTACAACTGGTTGGTGTCAACCTCGATTCTGGTCGGCAGCCTGTAGTTCTTCCCCCCGAAATGCGTTGTTCCGCCCCGTGCACGGGGCGGAAGAACACAAACGAGGGGGAAGAACGCTGCGGGCGACCACAACTCAGGTGTTGAAGTACTTGGCCTCCGGATGGTGCAGCACGAACGCGTCGGTCGACTGCTCAGGGTGCAGCTGCAGCTCCTCGGACAGCACCACACCGATCCGCTCGGGCTCGAGCAACGCCATCATCTTCGCCCGGTCCTCGAGATCCGGGCAGGCGCCGTAGCCGAACGAGAACCGTGCGCCGCGATACTCCAGATCGAAGAAGCCCTGCGCGTTCGCCGGGTCCTCTCCCGCGAAAGATGTTCCGGAGACGGTCAATTCACCGCGGACACGCTGATGCCAGTACTCGGCCAGCGCCTCGGTGAGCTGCACGCCGATGCCGTGCACCTCGAGATAGTCGCGGTAGGCGTCCTCGGCGAACAGCGTGTTGGCGAAGTCGGCGATCGGCTGCCCCATCGTCACCAACTGGAACGGCAGCACATCGACGTGGCCGGCCTCCCGGGCCGCCTCCCGGGAGGTGATGAAGTCGGCGATGCACAGGAACCGTGGGCGCTGCTGACGCGGGAAGCCAAAGCTGTAGCGCACCTGCGCATCCGGGTGCGGCTCGGCCAGGACGTGCACCGTGTCACCGTCGCTGACGGCCGGGAAGTACCCGTAGACGACCGCGGCATGCTGCAGGATGCCCTCGGTGGACAACCGGTCGATCCAGTACCGCAGCCGCGGGCGGCCTTCGGATTCGACGAGGTCGTCGTACGACGGCCCCTCACCGCCACGCGCCCCGCGCAGACCCCACTGACCGAGGAACAGCGCGCGCTCGTCGAGCAGCTGCATGTAGTCGTGCACGGGGACGCCCTTGACGATTCGGGTTCCCCAGAACGGCGGTGTCGGAATCTCGTTGTCGGAGGCCACATCCGAACGTGCCGGCACCTCGACCGGGGTCTCGGCGGCCTTCCGCTTCTCGGCGATTCGCTTCGACCGTTCGTGCCGCGCCTTGCGTTCGGCCGCTTTCTCCTTGGCGGCCAACGCCTCCGGACTGTCGGGATCGGGGCCCTCGCCGCGCTTGGTGGCCATGATCTCGTCCATCAGCCGGAGGCCCTCGAAGGCGTCACGCGCGTAATGGACGTCGCCGTCGTAGGTTTCGGTGAGGTCGTTCTCCACATAGGAACGCGTCAGTGCGGCACCGCCGAGCAGCACCGGATAACTGTTCGCGGCCCCGCGTGCGTTGATCTCCTCGAGGTTCTCCTTCATCACCACGGTCGACTTCACCAACAGGCCGGACATGCCGATGACGTCGGCCTTCTTGTCCTCGGCCGCTTCGAGAATCGTGTTGATCGGCTGCTTGATGCCGAGGTTGACGACCTCATATCCGTTGTTGGACAAGATGATGTCGACGAGGTTCTTGCCGATGTCGTGGACGTCGCCCTTCACGGTGGCCAGGACGATCCGCCCCTTGCCGTCCTCGCCGGTCGACTCCATGTGTGGTTCGAGGTGCGCGACAGCGGTTTTCATCACCTCGGCGGATTGCAGCACGAACGGCAGCTGCATCTGGCCCGAACCGAACAGCTCGCCGACCGTCTTCATGCCGGACAGCAGTGTCTCGTTGATGATCTGCAGCGGCGGCACCTCGGTCATCGCCTGATCGAGATCGTCTTCGAGGCCGTTGCGTTCACCGTCGACGATGCGGCGCTCGAGCCGCTCGAACAGCGGTAGTTTCGCCAGCTCGGCGGCCCGCGACTCCCGTGCCGAGGCCGCCGAGACGCCCTCGAAGAGCTCCATCAGCTTCTGCAGCGGGTCGTACCCGTCTCGGCGACGGTCGTACACGAGGTCCAGCGCCACCTCACGCTGCTCGTCGGGAATCTTGTTCATCGGCAAGATCTTCGACGCGTGCACGATCGCCGTGTCCAGCCCGGCCTCCACGCACTCGTGGAGGAACACCGAGTTGAGCACCTGTCGCGCAGCCGCATTCAGGCCGAACGAGATGTTGGAGATACCGAGCGTGAAATGCACGTCCGGATGGGCCTCGTGCAGACGCCGGATCGCCTCGATGGTCTCGATGCCGTCGCGTCGCACCTCCTCCTGCCCGGTGGAGATCGGGAAGGTCAAGGCGTCGATGATGACGTCCTCTTCGGCCAGACCCCAGTTGCCGGTGATGTCGTCGATGAGCCGCTCGGCGATCCGCACCTTCCAGTCGGCGGTGCGTGCCTGCCCCTCCTCGTCGATGGTGAGCGCGACAACGGCGGCGCCGTGTTCGACGACGAGCCGCATGATGCGCGTGAACCGCGAGTCCGGCCCGTCGCCGTCCTCGTAGTTCACCGAGTTGACCGCGCACCGTCCGCCGAGTGCCTCCAGCCCGGCCCGGATGACGTCCGGCTCGGTGGAGTCGAGCATGATCGGCAGCGTCGACGACGTCGCGAAACGGCTGGCCAGCGCCGTCATGTCCGCGGCACCGTCACGGCCCACGTAGTCGACGTTGAGGTCGAGCATGTGCGCGCCGTCGCGGGTCTGGTCCTTGGCGATGTCCAGGCACTTCTGATAGTCCTCGGCGAGCATCGCCTCACGAAATGCCTTGGAGCCGTTGGAGTTGGTCCGCTCCCCGATCATCAGAATGCTGGCGTCCTGGTCGAACGGCACGGCGGTGTACAGCGACGACGTCTCCGAGACGTGCTCGGGTTGCCGGGTTGCCGGGATCAGTTCGGCGATGCGCTGCGCCACCTGCCGGATGTGTTCGGGGGTGGTGCCGCAGCAGCCGCCGACCATCGACAGTCCGTAGTCGGTGACGAAATCACCGAGTGCCGAAGCCAATTCGTCGGCCTGCAGTGGGTAGACGGCGCCGTTGGGTCCGAGCACCGGCAGGCCCGCGTTGGGCATCACCGAGACCGGGATGCGAGCGTGCTGCGACAGGTAGCGCAGGTGTTCGCTCATCTCGGCGGGCCCGGTCGCGCAGTTGAGGCCGATCAGGTCGACGCCCAGTGGCTCGATCGCGGCCAGCGCGGCACCGATCTCCGAGCCGAGCAGCATGGTGCCGGTGGTCTCTACGGTGACGTGACTGATGATCGGGATGTTGCGACCGAGATCGCTCATGGCCCGTCGGGCGGCCACCACCGCGGCCTTGACCTGCAGCAGGTCCTGCGAGGTCTCGATCAGGATGGCGTCCGCGCCACCGTCGAGCATGCCGGCGACGCACTCGTAGTACGCGTTCCGGATGACCTCGAAGGTGGTGTGCCCCAGGCTCGGCAGTTTCGTGCCGGGCCCGATCGAGCCGAGCACGAAACGAGGTGTGCCGTCGGACGACGGTCCCATCTCATCGGCGACGCCGCGTGCGATGCCGGTGCCCTTGTAGGAGAGTTCGCGGATGCGGTCGGCGATGTCGTAGTCACCGAGGTTCGACAGGTTGCATCCAAAGGTGTTGGTTTCCACGGCATCGGCGCCCGCCTCGAAGTAGGCGCGGTGGATGCCGGCGAGGATGTCGGGGCGAGTGTCGTTGAGGATCTCGTTGCAGCCCTCGAGACCGGCGAAGTCGTCGAGGGTGAGGTCGGCCGCCTGCAGCATCGTGCCCATCGCTCCGTCGCCGATCAGCACGCGACGCGACATCGCGGAGAGGAATGTCGTGTCGTAACGATCGGTGTCGGTGACGGAATCCGGCATGGTTGACAGCGTAGTTCGCCCTCTCTCGGGGTTCGGTCGTAGGCTTGTTCGGTGAACGCTGAGCAGATGTCGACCCTTCCCCAGCTGCGCAGGCCTATTCTGTTGGCCGCATTCGAGGGGTGGAACGACGCGGGCGATGCGGCGAGCGCCGCCGTCGAACATCTGGCGCTCACCTGGGACGCGGTGGCCCTGGCAGACATCGACTCCGACGACTACTACGACTTCCAGGTCAACCGGCCCACGGTGAAGCAGATCGACGGCGTGACGCGGCGGATCGACTGGCCCACCACGTCCATCTCCTACTGCACCCCCCATGGTGCGGACCGTGACATCGTACTCGTTCGGGGGATCGAACCGAACATGCGCTGGCGGGGATTCTGCGCCGAGATCGTGGACCTGGCCAAGGCGCTGGACGTCGAGACCTCGGTGATGCTGGGTGCGCTGCTGGCCGACACGCCGCACACCCGTCCGGTGCCGGTCACCGGGTCCGCCTACAGCAGCGAGGCCGCCGCCCGGTACAACCTCGCCGAGAGCCGTTACGAGGGTCCCACCGGGATCACCGGCGTACTCCAGGACCTCTTCGTGCAGGCCGGTTTCCCGGCGGTGTCGTTCTGGGCGGCGGTGCCGCACTACGTGTCCACCCCGCCGAATCCCAAGGCCACCGTCGCGCTGCTGCAGCGGGTCGAGGACGTGCTCGACCTCGAGGTGCCGCTGGGCACCCTGCCCGAGCAGGCCGAGGAGTGGGAGCGGGCGGTCACCGAGATGACCGAGGACGACGAGGAGATCGCCGACTACGTCCGGGGCCTCGAGGAACGCGGCGACGCCGAGCTCGACACCGACGAGGTGATGGCCAAGATCGACGGCGACGCACTGGCCGCCGAGTTCGAGCGCTACCTCAAGCGCCGCGGTCCGGGTGGGGGTCCGGGCGGTCCGGGCCGCGGGCCGTTCGGGGGCTGAGGGCGCCTACCCGATCCGCTCGATCGACACCACCGGCGTGGTGATGCGCCACGTCCGGACATCGGGGTCGTCGGCCGCGCGCACCCAGAACTGGGCGGATTCACCGACACGGCACGACTTCACGCCGAGCAGGGGGATGTCCTCGGAGTCGCGACGCAGGCGGCTGACCGTCCACTCCTCGCTGTCGTCGACGCCGACACCGGGCGCCCGGAGCAGGGTCATCTCGTCGAAGTCCAGCAGGTAGGTCGACGTGCGGGTCTGCACCGTCCACACACCGGTGGTGGTGTCGGGCTGGATCTCCTGCGTACGTGCCACGCGAGAACTGTACAAGAGGCCGCAGTAGCCCAGCGTATGTCTATTGGGCGTCGCCGAGACGGACGCCGAGGAGGGCGTCGACGGCACCCGCGACGGCGGCCGGAGCGCCGGCATCCTGGCCGATCCCCGACTCGACATCCGCGCACCAGCCGTCGACCGCCGCGAGCGCCTTGGGTGTGTCGAGATCGTCGGCGAGATGCTCCCGCACCCGTGCGATGACCGGCGCGGCGTCGGGTCCGGTTCCGGCGTGGGTGGCCGAACGCCACCGCGCCAGCCTCTCCTGAGCGGTCTCGAGGACGTCGTCGGTCCACATCCGGTCGGCACGGTAGTGGTCGGCGAGCAACCCGAGGCGGATCGCCGCCGGGTCGACGCCGGAAAGCCGGAGCTTCGAGACGAACACCAGGTTCCCGCGGCTCTTGGACATCTTCTCGCCGTCGAGGCCGACCATGCCGGTGTGCACGTAGTGCCGGGCAAACCGTCGGGAATCCGAGAGCGCTTCGCCGTGCGCGGCGGAGAACTCGTGGTGCGGGAAGATCAGGTCGTTGCCGCCGCCCTGGATGTCGAACTCGATGCCGAGACGGTTGATCGCGATCGCCGAGCACTCGATGTGCCAGCCGGGACGGCCGGGACCCTGCGGGGAGTCCCACGACGGTTCGCCCGGCCGCGCAGCACGCCACAGCACTGCATCGAGTGGGTCGCGTTTGCCGGGTCGGTCGGGGTCGCCGCCGCGTTCGGCGAAGAAGCGCTCCATCGTTGCCCGGTCGTAGTTCGACTCGTACCCGAACTGCTCGGTGGCGTCGGCACGGAAGTAGACGTCGGGGAACTCCGGGTCGTCGACCACATACGCGGCACCCGAAGCGAGCAGCTTGCCGACCATCTCGACGACCTCGCCGACGGATTCCATGGCCCCGATGTAGTCGCGCGGCGGGAGGACCCGCAGGGCGGTCATGTCGTCACGGAACAGCTGGATCTGTTCGGAACCGAGTTCCCGCCAGTCGACGCCGTCACGTTCGGCGCGCTCGAACAGCGGGTCGTCGACGTCGGTGATGTTCTGCACGTAGTGCACGGCATGCCCCTGGTCACGCAGCACCCGATTGACCAGATCGAAGGTGAGATAGGTGGCCGCATGCCCGAGATGGGTGGCGTCGTAGGGGGTGATGCCGCAGACGTACATCGTGGCGGTCGGCCCCGGCGAGACCGGTCGGACCGCCGCGTCGGCGGTGTCGTAGAGACGGAGGGCCGGTCCGGTGCCGGGTACATCGGGTAGTGCGGGTTCGGGCCACGACTGCATGCCCACCACTGTATGGCCCGATGATTTGTGCCAGAAATCGCGGTCAACCCCGGAGAATCGACGTCGAGGCACACGGGATGGACGGACATGCGCAAACTCATCGACGGGCTCGGACTCCTCGAGTCACCCCGCTGGCACGACGGCCGGCTGTGGTTCGCCGACTGGACGGCCGGCCGGATCCGCGTGCTCACCGAGGACGCCTCGGGCGCCGCGAGCGACGTGATCGTGGAACACGCCTCGCTGCCCCTGTGTTTCGACTTCAGTCCCGACGGGACGCTGCTGGTGGTGTCGGCGGCCACCCAGGCCCTGCTGAGATTCGACGGTGAACGGCTTGTCCCGTTCGCCGATCTCACCGAACTCTCGACGCTCGGGGCCAACGACATCGTCGTCGACGGCCGCGGCAACGCCTACGTGAACAGCCCGAACGCACCCTTCGGCGTCACCACCGAGCCCGGCGCGCCGGCCCCCGGCCGGATCGCGCTCGTCACGCCCGACGGTTCGGTGCGGGTGGTGGCTGACGATCTCGACTTCCCGAACGGCATGGCCGTCACCCCCGACAACGCCACGCTGATCGTCGCCGAGTCCTACCGCCGGCGGCTGACGGCGTTCGCGATACTCCCCGACGGCACGCTCGGCGGGCGCCGGGTCTTCGCGGACCTCCACGACGACCCACCGGACGGCATCACGATCGACGCCGACGGCGCGGTCTGGTACGCCGACGTGCCACACGGACACTGTGTCCGGGTCGGCGACGGGGGTGCCGTGCTCGATCGCATCACCGTCGACCGCGGTGCCTTCGCCTGCGTCCTCGGGGGCACCCCCGAGGGTCCGGAACTCTTCGTCGTCGGTGCCCGGTGGCCGGGCGCGTCCGGGCTGTCGGCGACCACCGACTGGGATGGCACGGTGTGGTCGACCCCGGTCGACCGGCCGCGGGCCGGCTGGCCCGGCAACTGACCGCGGCCGACGCCGATCAGAACGGCGGCCACGGAATCGGTCGGTGACCCGGCGGTTGCGGCATGGTCTCGCGGTCGACGAGGTCGGCGGCGCGCTGTGCGAGCGCGAGGATCTCGTCGTCGGTGATGTGGGTGGAGAGTTCGACCGTCAGCGGGTGATCGGCGGAGGTCAGATGCTCCACCAGATCGGCGAGGTCGTCCAGGAGGTGTCCGGGGACCTGCTCCCCCGCCCACCCCCACAGCACCGTCCGGAGCTTGTCGGAGGAGTGCAGGCAGATGCCGTGATCGACGCCGTACACACCGCCGTCGAGGCCTTCGAGGACATGGCCGCCCTTGCGGTCGGCGTTGTTGATGACGACGTCCAGCACGGCCATGCGCTGCAGCCGCGGATCGTCGGCGTGCACGAGGATGACCGGCGCGCCGACCGGATCCAGGGCGCGCAGGATCGCGCGGTAACCGGCGGGCACGGTGTCCGCCGGGCACAGGTCGACGAGATCCATCCGGTGTACGGGCAGGTCGGTGGCCGGCCCGGTCGGTGTGTCGGTGTTGTCGGAGGTGTCCACCCACCGCTGCACCATGCCGAGGCCCAGTGGCCCGTCGCGCAGCAGGGTCGTCGGGATGACCGACCAGCCGAGCGCCTCGGACACCAGGTACGACGCCACCTCACGTCCGGCGAGTGTGCCCTCCGGGAAATCCCACAGCGGCACCTCGCCCCGCACGGGCTTGTAGACACAGCGGATCTCGGTGTCGCCGAGCACGGCGTCGCAGACGAGGGTGGCGTTGCTGGCGGACGGGATGCGCCCCACGATGACCAGCTCCCCGGTGCGCAGCACGTCGAGGTCGTCGACATCGGACGCGGGCGGCTCGGGTAGCTGACTCACGTCGATCCCGGCACGTCAGTCATCTGCCGACGAATCCGGGTCGGCGTCGGGATCGTCGGACTCATCGGTCTCCAGATAGCCGGCATCGTCGGTGATCTGCAGATTGCGGAACACCTCGGGATCGACGAAGTCCAGTGACTTGCTCAGCTCGGCGTCGCGTTTGTAGCCGTTGGTCCGCACGCACAGGTGCCCGTCGGGGTCGAGCGGTTCGTGGCACAGCGGACAGGGCTGCCGGCCGGCCGAGATCACCCTGGTCGAGCGCGCCGCGAACTCACGCGCCGCGAGAGTGGTGAGGAAGACCCGCACGGCGTCGGGACCCTCGTCGGTGTCGTCGAGGACGACACTCTCGTCGAACTCTCCTTCGGTGACCGCCAGCAGTTCCACGACGACGGCCTGGGACTCGGCATCCCAGCCGAGCCCCATCGTGCCCACCCGGAACTCGGCGTCGACAGGCATGACCAGCGGACTGAGGTCTCCGATGCGATCGTCGTCGGGCGGGATCGGGGTGCCGAAACGCCGATGGATCTCCTCGAGCAGTGCCCCGATCCGGTCCGCCAGGATGGCCACCTGCTGCTTCTCCAGCAGTACGCTGACGATCCGCGACTCGTGCACGGCCTGGAGGTAGAACGTGCGGTCGCCCGGCTGGCCGACGGTACCGGCGATGAACCGGTCCGGGCTGCGGAACACGTGTATCGCGCGAGCCATCACACCTCCTTGTTGGTGTCGTCCATTATCCGCGTGCCACCGGCGTGGGCGCAGCGGTCGGCTCCGGTTCACGTCCGTCGACGCCGGTCGAACCACCGACGACCGCGTCGTCGTCGGCGGACTCCGCAGCCTTCTCTTTGGTGCGCGGCGGCACCGACAACACCGCGGTGCTGTTGACGGTGTGCACGTACGGCCTCGTGGCGCTGTATCGGATGACGCTGATCGAGGCGGGTTCGACGACGATGCGCTGAAACGCATCGAGATGCATCCCCATCGCGTCGGCGATCACCGACTTGATCACGTCGCCGTGCGAGCAGGCCAACCACACCCCGCTGCCGTCGGGGCCCCCGTAGGTGCGATCGAGTTCGCGCACCGCGGCCACCGCCCGGGCCTGGACGCCCGCGAGGCCTTCCCCGTCGGGGAACACCGCCGCCGACGGATGCAGCTGCACCGTCTTCCACAGCGGTTCCTTGACCAGGTCCTTGATCGGCCGATTCGTCCAGCTGCCGTAGTCGACCTCGGCGAGCGCGTCCACGACGATCTCCGGGACGTCACGATCGGGGTCGGCATCGAGTGCGCTGACCAGTGGGGCGACGGTCTGCGCACAGCGTTCCAGCGGCGATCGGGCCACCGCCGAGATCTCGGCCAGGCACGTGCCGAGCCGGTCGAGGAGCGCCGTCGCCTGTTCGCGGCCCTTGTCGTCGAGCGAGACACCCGGTGTCCGTCCGGCGAGCACGCCGGACGTGTTGGCCACCGAGCGCCCGTGGCGCACCAGGATCACGGTCATGGCACAACCTTAGTGGTGCCCACCGTCAACCTGTCGGACCGTCAGGTGGCGCTGATGACGCCGGTCGCCAGCAATCCCATCAGCACCAGCCCCACGACCACCCGGTAGGCGCCGAACCAGTTCATCGAGTGGGTGCTGACGAACCGCAGCAGCCAGGCGATCGACGCGTATCCGACGACGAACGCGACCAGCGTCGCGACCAGCAGCTGCGGGCCGGTGGCCTCCATGCCTTCGCCGCTCGGATGGAAGGCATCGGGCAGGCTGAACAGCCCCGACGCGGTCACCGCGGGGATGGCGAGAAGGAACGAGAACCGGAACGACGCCTCACGCTCCAACCCGAGGAACAGACCGGCGCTGGCGGTGGCGCCGGAACGCGAGACGCCGGGGATGAGCGCCAGACACTGCGCGGTGCCCATGACCAGTCCGTCCCGCAGGGTCAGCTGCTCGAGCGAGCGGTTCTTCCGGCCGTAGCGTTCGGCGAGCCAGATCACCCCGGCGAACAGGATGAGCACGGTCGCCACCAGCCACAGGTTTCGGCCGGTGGTGCGGATCTGGTCCTTGAACAGGTAGCCGAGCACGCCGATCGGGATCGTCGCGAAGATCACGTACCACCCGACCCGATAGTCCAGGCCGCGCGCGTCGCGATTGCCCAGGCCCCGGAACCAGGCCGCGACGATCCGCACGATGTCGCGGGCGAAGAAGACCAGCACCGCGGCCTCGGTCCCGAGCTGGCTGACCGCGGTGAACGAGGCGCCGGCGTCCTCGCCGAACATGATCTCCGACGCGATGCGCAGGTGGCCCGACGACGAGATGGGCAGGAACTCGGTGATCCCCTGCAGCGCGCCGAGCACGATCGCCTGGGTCCACGTCATGGTGTCACTCACGGCGGGGATGCTACGTGGTGAACGCGACGACCGTACGACCCCGATCGTGTCGGGGTGCCCGCGTGCCGCAAGATGGGACCATGCCAGTCCCGAGATCACTGCCGAGGACGGCCGCGCTGGCGGTAAGCGTCGTCACAGCCGTCGGCGTTCTCGCCGGATGTGGCTCCTCGGATTCGTCGTCGACCCCCGATGTGCCCACCGTCCCACCGGCTTCCGCAGCCCAGGCTCCGCCCGGACCGGCCGCACAACCCGCCGGCACGGTCATCCCGACGGCTGCCGATGGCCGTGCGCTCGCGGTCGACGACGGCATCGTCGCCGTGCTCGACGCATCGGGCACCACCGTCGCGCGCTACGGGCCCGGATCGTTCAGCGCCCCGCCGCAACGGTCGACGACGCCCCCACTGACGACGATCATCGGCGCCGGCGACGGCACCTTCCTCGGCGTCGGACCCGACGTCATCGCCCGGATCGACCGCGCCGGAGCGGTGACCACCACCGCCACGTCGGTGTCCGATCCGAGCGCGCTCGCCCAGACCGCATCCGGACAGGTGGTGGTCGGTACCGCCAACGGTCACCTGATCGTGTTCGACCGCACCCTCAAGCCCGGCCGGGACATCGACGGCTTCGTCGGCGTCGACGACATCACCGTCTCCCCGCGCGGCGCGGATCTTCCCTCCGAGCAGGTCGTCGTGCTCGACCGCGCGCAGTCGTCGGTGACCCCGGTGAACCTCGACGACGGCACGCTCGGGCCGGCGCTACGGGCCGGCAACGGCGCCACCAACTCCACGGTCGACCGGTACGGGCGGGTGCTGGTCGCCAACACCCGCGACAACGAGTTCATCGGGTTCTTCGGGTCGCCGCTGGTCATGCGGTTCCGCTACCCGGTGCCATCGGGTCCGTACGCCGTAGACTACGACGACACGCGCAACCTGGCGTGGGTGTCGACAACGGCGAACAACGAGGTGGTGGCCTATGACCTGTCCGGTGGCGAACCCGTGGCCCGGCATCGGTTCGGCGCGGTCGCACAACCGGACCGGATCGCCGTCGACGACGCCTCCGGCACGGTCTTCGTCCTCTCCGCACGTGGTGGACTGCAGATCGCCCCGGCCAATGCCGTCGACTGACCGGCCATGCACCGACCTGCCGTCGACCGATCGGCGTCCACACAGGACGGTCGCCGATGTCCGTTAACGCCCGCTTCGGTGCACGCTATCCGCGCGGCTGGGAGGTGAGCACCGAGGATCACGAATGCCTGCTGCTCAACCTGCCACCCGACGTCACCAGGGTGACCGCGTCCATGCGCCTGTCGATCGAGGCGGAATTCGGCGGGTGGGAACTCAAGCGGGTGCGGCTGTACTCCGACGGCACCCGAAAGGTCTTGCTGCGTCGCAAGAAGCCACCGCGCGGCGCTCAATCGCCGGGCGCCCGACCACAACCGGGAGCCGCCGCATGCTGATCCGGATCAACCACGTGCTGTATCCGATCCTGTTGCGGTTGATGTTCCTACTCTCCCCCGAACGCATCCACGCGATCGCTGCCGCCGCGCTGAGATTCACCGGAAACACCCCGGGCACACGGCAACTCGCCGCGAAGGTGCTCGCCGGCCACGACCCGGTGTTGCGGCAGACGGTGTTCGGTGTCGACTTCCCCGCGCCGCTGGGCCTCGCCGCCGGCTTCGACAAATCCGCATCGGCGGTGAATGCCTGGGGCCAAATCGGTTTCGGTTACGCTGAGATCGGCACCATCACCGGCCAGGCGCAGCCGGGGAATCCCGCGCCCCGACTCTTCCGGCTGCCCGCCGACCACGCGCTGATCAACCGGATGGGCTTCAACAATCCCGGTGCCACCGTCGCGGCCGAGCACCTCGCCGCGCCGCGGCCGGGCCCGGTGCAGGTGCCGATCGGGGCGAACATCGGCAAGACCAAGGTGGTGCCGGTTGACGACGCCGTCGACGACTACCGTTTCAGCGCACGGGTTCTCGGCCCTTTCTGCGACTTCATGGTGGTCAACGTCAGCTCCCCCAACACGCCGGGACTGCGCGACCTGCAGGCCGTCGACTCGCTGCGACCCATCCTCGCCGCGGTCCAGGCCGAGGTGAAAGTGCCTGTGCTGGTGAAGATCGCCCCCGACCTCGCCGACGACGACATCGACGCGGTCGCCGATCTCGCCGTCGAACTCGGACTGGCCGGCATCGTCGCCACCAACACCACCATCAGCCGGGACGGTCTGCGCACACCGGCCGACGAGGTGGCTGCGCTCGGCGCCGGCGGGTTGTCCGGTGCACCACTCGCGGACCGCTCGCTGGAGGTGTTGCGCCGCTTGCACTCCCGCGTCGGCGGCCAGGTCACGCTGATCTGCGCGGGCGGCATCGAGACCGTCGAGCAGGCCTGGGAACGCATCTGCGCCGGCGCCAGTCTGCTGCAGGGATATACGCCGTTCATCTACGGCGGACCGTTGTGGGTCAAGGAGATCCACGACGGCCTCGCCGCCCGGGTGCGTGCCGCCGGCTACGCCGATATCAGCGAGGCGGTCGGTTCGGCGGCGAATCCGTAGCAATAAGTCGCGTGTGGCGCGGCTTATTGCCACGGATCCGGCAGGCGATGACGGATCAGACGTTTTCTGACGGCTGTTCGTAGGTACCGGTGATCGTCGCCCGCGCGATGGCGTGGGAGAACAGGTTGAAACCGAGGTAGGCCGGGGTGGCACCGTCGGGCAGACCGAGCGATTCGACGTCGACCGCGTGCACCACCACAAAATACCGGTGCGGGCCGTGGCCGGGCGGCGGCGCGGCGCCGACGAACCGCTTCAGCCCGGCGTCATTGGCCAGGGTGACCGCGCCGTCGGGCAGACCGCTGCCGGTCTCGTCGCCCGCGCCCTCAGCCAGCGACGTCACCGACGCCGGGATGTCGGCGACGGCCCAGTGCCAGAACCCGGATGCCGTCGGGGCGTCGGGGTCGTAGACGGTGACCGCGAAACTCTTGGTCTCCGAGGGGAATCCGGACCAGCTCAGCTGAGGGGACAGATCCTCGCCACCTGCGCCCATGAGACCGCTGACCTGCTCATTGCGCAGCGACGCACCGTCGGTGACGTTCTCGGAGGTCAGCGTGAACCCGGGCAGATCGGGCAGCGGCTCGTAGGGGTTGAACGACGACGGCATCGAATCACCTTTCTCGGATCAAGCTCGGGACCAACGGATAATCCACTGGCATCCATCTAACTAGCTGTGCAGCAGGAAGTGTTCGAGAACCCGTGTTCCGAACACCACCGCGTCCACCGGGACGCGTTCGTCGACACCGTGGAACAGCGCAGCGAAATCGAGCTCCGGCGGCAACTGCAACGGGGCGAACCCGAAGCAGCGGATGCCCAGCTTGGCGAACGCCTTGGCGTCGGTGCCGCCCGACAGCATGTACGGCACGGTCTTGCCGTCGGGGTCGAACTCGAGGATCGCGTCGTTCATCGCGTCGACGAGGCGCCCGTCGAACGTCGTCTCGTAGGAGTCGAGGTGGGTGATCCACTCGCGGGTGACGTTGGGTCCGATCAGCTCGTCGATCTCCTTCTCGAAGGCGGCCTGCCGGCCCGGCAGCACCCTGCAGTCGACGACGGCCTCCGCCTTCTGCGGGATCACGTTGGCCTTGTACCCCGCCTTGAGCATCGTCGGGTTCGCGGTGTCGCGGAGGGTGGCGCCGATGATGCGGGCGAGGTTGCCGAGCTTGAACAGGGTGGTGTCCAGGTCGGGTGCGTCCGGCCGCAGGTCCAGGCCGGTCTCCGCGGACACCTCGGCGAGGAACTCGGCGACCGAATCGGTAATCACCAAGGGGAAGGTGTGGCGGCCGATGCGGGCGACCGCCTCGGCGACCTCGGTGACGGCGTTGTCGGTGTGCAGGAACGATCCGTGGCCGGCGGTCGCGTCGGCCGTCAGTCGCATCCATGCGAGACCCTTTTCGGCGGTCTCCACGAGATACAGACGCCGCTGGGTACCGTCGGGCCGATCGACGGTGAGGGAGAATCCGCCGACCTCGCCGACGGCCTCGGTGACGCCGTCGAACAGCTCGGGCCGGTGCTCAACCAGCCAGTGCGACCCCCAGGTCCCGCCGGCCTCCTCGTCGGCCAGGAACGCGAACACGATCTCCCGCGGCGGGACGGTGCCATCGCGCTGGAACTGTCGGGCCAGCGCGAGCGCCATCCCGACCATGTCCTTCATGTCGACGGCCCCGCGTCCCCAGATGTAGCCGTCGGAGACCGACCCGGAGAACGGGTGCACACTCCAGTCGGTCGGTTCGGCCGGGACGACGTCGAGGTGGCTGTGCAGCAGCAACGCACCGTGCTCGGCGTCGGGTGGGCCGGGCAGCCGGGCGAACACGTTCCCCCGCCCCTCACGGCCGGATTCGACGTACACGGTGGTGTAGCCGACCTCCTCGAGGAGTTGCGCGACCCATTTGGCGCACTCCTCCTCACCCTTGGTGGTTTCCGGTTCGCCGGTGTTGCTGGTGTCGAACTGGATCAACCGGCTGACGAGATCGACAACTTCGTCGACGGCCCGCGGACTGGAAGGCACAGGAGTCACCCCTCACTCCTACGGGATTTGGGATAGACGGGCAACCTCGGTTATGGTTGTGCGCGCTACAGCGAGTCCGAGTGGCGGAATGGCAGACGCGCTAGCTTGAGGTGCTAGTGCCCTATTAACGGGCGTGGGGGTTCAAGTCCCCCCTCGGACACCAGCAAAAAGCCCCGACCAGACGGTCGGGGCTTTTTCACATTCCGATCCCGACAATGGATACTTCTTCAGTGCCGTACGGGGACGACTGGACGCCGGTGGAGGAGCTGATCCCCGCCGGGCTCCGCACCTACCTCGACCGTTTCGACCGGCTCAATCCACTGCAGGCGGCAGCCGTGCCCGCGGTCCTGCGCACCGACCGCCACCTGATGGTGGTGGCGCCGACCAGCTCCGGCAAGACCCTCGTCGGCGAGGTCGCCGCGCTGCGCTCGATCGTGCTGGAGCGCAAGCCGGCCGTCTGGCTGCTGCCGGCGCGGGCCCTGGCCGCCGAGATCGCCACGACCACCGCGCGGTGGCGAGAGCACGGCATCTCCTCGCTCGAGCTGACCGGTGAGACCAACATGTCCAGCGCGCACATCCGTCGCGCGCAACTGTGGGTGGCGACCACCGAGAAGTTCGAGGCGCTCTATCGGCGGTCGTCGCTCCGCGAGCACCTGGACTCCGTCGGATGCCTGATCGTGGACGAGGTACATCTCGTCGGCGACGTCGAGCGGGGCGCGACCCTGGAGTCGCTGATCGCCCGTCTGCGGTCGGATCAGGGCCGCACGCGGATCGTCGCGTTGTCCGCGACCGCGTCCAACGCCGCCGAGCTGGCCACCTGGTTCAACGCCCAGCTGATCCGAACCGATTGGCGGCCAACAGTTCTCACCACCGAGGTGGTGCCGTTCGACGACGGGAACAGCAAATCGGACTACGAGGCCGAACAGGAAGGCAAGGACCGGGCGCTGCAGCGGCTCGTCCGCGGCATCGACGACACCGGCAGCCTGCTGGTCTTCTGCGGCAGCAAACTCGCCGTCCGGCGCACCGCGGCGTTGCTCGCCGGAATCGGATTCCACCGCGACGATGACGAGCAGCGGCTCGCCGAGCAGGCATTCGCCGCGGGGGTCGGCATGCACTACCGCGACGCCCCGCAGGCCACCCGTGCGCTCCGATCGTTCAACGCCCGACAGATCCCCACACTGGTGGCGACCACGGGACTCTCGACCGGAGTGAACACGCCGGCCCGCATCGTCGTCATCCGCGACCTCGTGCTGGGCCTCGACACCCCGCTCGAGGTCAGCCAGGCACAGCAGATGCTGGGCCGAGCGGGCCGCGCCGGTCAGGAGACCCACGGATACGGCTATGTCCTCGTCCCGCGCCAACGCGAGGCGGAATGGCGGGCCAAGCTCGACATCGGGTACACCGTCCGCAGCCAGGTCCGCGGACATCTCGCCGACGTCCTGCTCGCCGAGATCCTGCTGGGTTCGATCACCGGCCGCGACAGCGCGGCGGCCTGGTTCCGCGGCACCTTCGCCTACGCACAGACCAAGAAGGACACCGACGTCGGTGCCGCAGTCAACCTTCTCCTCAAGCGCGGGCTGGTGGCCGACACCGACGGCGAACTCACGGTCACCGAGATCGGCGCCCTGACCACCCGACTGATGATCGACGCCGCGTCGGCGGGCGGTCTGCGACGGGCGCTCGCGTCGCCGGAGCGGCCCGTCGACGCCGACGACGCCGAACGGATCGTCCTCGAGATCGTGGTGAACAACGTTGCCGCACTCAGTGATTGGCCGGTCAATCCGCGGCTGTACGAGCCCTGGGCGGATGACGTCCTGGACACGTACAAGGCGATGGCCGGATCGTTCGACGACGAGTTCGGTCCGTCCTTCGCCCTGGCCGCAGCACTCGCGGCCCTGCGGGATCCGGCCCGTATCGGACGCAACCTGCCGCGCGGCGCGACGTCCGCCGAGATCCGCCGGGTCATCGACACCCTCCCCCGATATCTGTCGTGGGCCGCCGCACTGGGCTACCTGGGCGAGGGCGACTGGGTGCCCGCGGTCGCCGGTGATCTCGCCCGCCGACTGACCTGGTGGCACCTGACGCCACACCCCGAACGTGGCACCGGTCGGCTGCTGTGGTTCCTCGAACGCCTCCTCGAACCGGAGAACCGGCGCACCCGGATGCCCGACCTCTACCGGCGCGCCCGCCGCGCCGGTTTCACCACGCCCGACGGCATCAACCGCAGCCCACGTGGCGTCGACGTGTCACCGGAGCAGTTCGACGTCGTCGCGTACGGCCGCGCGACCCTCGGCATCGAACCGCCGGACGGACTGACGCTGGAACATCACGCGTCGCCCGTCGAGGGACGGCTGACCGTGCTCACCCGGGTTGGATCGCACCGGGAGCGGTCGACGGCGCGGCCGGCACCGCCCTCCCTGGTGCTGCCCCACCCGGACACCGGGACGCACGAGACCGAATTGTCGGCGGATGTCTTCTTGTTCACCCGCGATGGTGACGTCGCCTACCAGAATCTGGTCACCGACGTCCCGGACGCCCGGCGGCCCGAGCAGACGGACCCGGTCGAGGATGCGCGCGAGGTGCTCGCCCACCTCGACCTGACGCCGCAACCGGCACCTGCCGGGCAACGACGCCGGTCCGGGCACCGTGGGCAGACCCTGGCCGAACTGCTCCCGCAGGCGGCCCCCGATCCGCAGCTCGCCGAGGTGGCCGCCATGCTCGCGCCCCGCAACCGCGACCCGGTCGCGCGGGCGGGCGCATTGCGGACCAACCTCCGACGCCTGCTTCCGGTGACGCCGGCGACCGCCGCCGGACCTCCGAATCCCCCGGCCACCGTGTTTCTCGAGGGCACGGCGACCGCCAAGGAGTTCGAGTGCGTATTCCTCTCGCTCGCAGCGCTTCTCAAACTCCGTGTGGGTGCCGCGACGACCGTCGACGGCCGGCTCGTATCGCTGCTGCACATCAGCCGCAAGTGGTATCGCGCGACGCCACTGCCGTCTGCGGAGACCGCCCTCAAACCACTGGACCCGCCTACCGTCCCGCGCGGGTTGACACCTCTACCGGGAGTCGAATTCGATGATGCCGCAGGCGGTCCCGGGTTTTCCTGGATGGCGGACTTCACGCCCGTGGGCTGATCGGGACATCGGCCTCCGGGACCGAGCGGGACACCCCGTGGAGGCAATTCCGGCGCCCACGACCCACAGGTCTTCCTCGACGAGTTCACCCGGCGGGTGTGGCGCTCGCGTTTTGCGCCGAGCGCGTGTGCCCGGCGGGTCTGCACCGCAAGGTCCGCGCAGAGGTCGGCCGGTTTCTCGCCGGTTGATTCCGTCACGTCGATCGTCAGTCGACTGGGACGATGGTGGTGTCGATTGCTTCGGCGACATGTTCGGTGTGGGCGACGGGGCGTCCGATGACGAGGCCGACAGCGGCGGCCACCGGCACGCTGGCGATCAGCGTCCACATGAGGGTTCCGCTGCTGCCGATGAGCGATTCGAAGTTGCGCTCCTCGTCTACGCCACGCTCGACGGCCTCGTCCTCTACCAGGTGGTTCTCGGCGACGCCGTGGCCACCGAGACATCCCTTGCACGACTTCGGCAGATGCTCTCCCGGGAACGCTGAGCCCGACACCTGCTCATCACTGGTCCCCCTGTTCCCGTCTCCGCCGGTTGCGCTCCCGTTCTCGTTGTCTGCGGACATGTTTGGACGCCACCCGACTCTGCGAGCGGGTGGGCGGTTGCGGCGTGTCCGGGTGCGGGGCCGCGGAGTCCGATCCGCTGTCGGCGGGTGGACGTTTGAACCGGATGCGGCGGAGCCCGGGGAGGAGTTGTTCGAGGTTCTCCGGATCTCCGGGGATCACCAGGCCCTCGGGGGTGATGAACTCCTGGCGCAGGCGGCCGGTGTCGGGCTCGCGGTATTGCTCGTCGACCCACCGGCCGAAGGTCTTCACCAGGTGACCGAACCGGCCCTTGGCATTCAGGTTCACCTCGGTGGTCTGACCGCCCGTGGCGGGGTCGGCATGGTCGAACTCTCGCACGTGATCGAGATCGGAGTCGAACGACGAGGTGGTGTCGCCCGGGATCACGCTGTAGCCGTCGCGGATGCGCACGAAGGTGTCCAGCGCGGTCGACGGCCGATACGGGTTCGACGGTGAGTATGCCGGCACCGTGTACGTGCCGTCGGGGTTCATCGGTGTGCCCCTTGGTACCACCGGGCGGATCACCGCGTCCGGGCGCGTGGCCAGATCGCGAACGTGCTCATCAGAGATCACGCCGTGACCGGCGATGAATCCCGCATTCCGGGCGGTCCCGTTGACGGTGCCCTCATCGGCCACCACATGAATGACCACCGAGGAACCCGGCGGGGTGACACCCGGTTCGGGGATCTGCGCGTCACACTCGTCGCTCCCGCACAGGCACTCGAACGGGTTGCCGGTCAGCGAAGCGAAAGCGGCGTCGGAGAGACGCTGCGGCAGGGTGCGTGGGTCCTTCTCGCACACGGTGTTTGCGAGGGCGTGCACCGCGGCGTCGGCGATCTGCGCGTTCTCCGCGGTCATGGTGGCCGACACCTGCGCCATCCCGTCATCGGTGGCTCTCGTCCAGAATCGGCGCGCATCCTTGGCGCGTCGGCGCGCTTCGCGCACCGCGTCGGGGTCGTGACGGAACACGATGCGGTCGACCATCATCTGCAGGCGATGCACCGACCAGGCACCGGCGTGGAGGTCGAGTTCGGCGGCGATGTCGGCATCCACATCGGCGGCGCAGTCCTGTCCGTCGATGAGGTCGGTGCGGGAGATGATCTTCTTGACCGCGTCGACGGTGATCTGGCCGTACTTCAGCCGAAGCGACACCTGCGGGAGGCGGTCGCGCAACGACACCGCCCGGTGCAGCTGCTTTTCGGCCTCGGACTGGGAGATGCTCAAGGCGATCGCGACTCGGGCGGCGCAGTCGGCGAACCCGTCCTTGAGAAGCAGGTCATCCTCCCGCGGCTGATCGCCGACGAGGCGGGCGTGCATTTCGGCGGCGATCTGATACTCGTGCCAGGCGAGGTAGGAGTGGCCGCGCTGACTCGACACCAGACCACCGACGAGTTCGTTGGTGCTGACCTCGGCATCCGGATCACCGATGTCCTCGGCGTGCACCCGACCGGTGTAGCTGCGCGGCAAGTCCGGCCATGGTGACGGCACCCGCCACCACGACGCCAACGACTCGACCGCCACGACCAGACACCTTTCAGACACACTCGGACACGGGCGGATCGGCGAGCCCACATCAAGTTGCCTTCAACGACCAAGACACACAGCGGCTTTGGTCAGCGTCATCGTTGTTTCGATCCGGTATGACCACTGTAGAACACCCCACCGACAGAACGGGTCGGTGTGCGGATGCCTGGTTTCGACACGCCCCTCGTTCCTCGGGGCTGCTCAACCAGCGGGGCCAGACACCCCTCGTTCCTCGGGGCTGCTCAACCAGCGGGACCACACGCCCCTCGTTCCTCGGGGCTGCTCAACCAGCGGGGCCAGACACCCCGCGGCCCTCGGGGCTGTTCAATCGGCGGGACGACATACCCTTCGTTCCTAGGGGCCGCTCAACCAGCGGCACCCCACGCCCGCGTTCCTCGGGGCC
>NZ_JBSFQJ010000006.1:82919-180046 GCF_053588655.1 Gordonia sp. NPDC003424 | reverse complement strand
CGCTCAACCAGCGGGGCCAGACACCCCGCGGCCCTCGGGGCTGTTCAATCGGCGGGACGACATACCCTTCGATCCTCGGGGCCGCTCAACCAGCGGCACCCCACGCCCGCGTTCCTCGGGGCCGCTCAACCAGCGGGGCCAGACACCCCGCGGCCCTCGGGGCTGTTCAATCGGCGGGACGACATACCCTTCGATCCTCGGGGCCGCTCAACCAGCGGGACCACACACCCCACGGCCCTCTCGGGGCCTGCTCAGTTAATCTCAACCAGCGAGACACAGCGCCAGCGAGAAGGACGGTGTTCCCGATCTCAGTGCGGCATCCCCATCTCGCTGACCTCACCATCGGGCGAGATCGCCTGAAAGTGGTTGTAGGCCACCTGGATCGACGAGAACCGACCGGTGTCGTCGATCTCGTACATGATCACGCCGAAGTACTCGTACTGCTGTCCCTTCTCGACGGGGCCGAACAGTGAGTCGTCGTCGGAACGGTCGGCCTCGAATCGGGTACGCATGCGCACGGCGAGTGTGTGATCGTCGCTGACGAAGCGCTCGACGTTCAACTCCTCGACGAAGGTCTCCCAGATCTTCGCATAGTGCTCCTTCATGCCGTCGACGCCGTGGATCTCGAGTCCGCCGTTGCGGCAGATCATGTCCGGCGCGATGTAATCCTCGAAAGCGGTGGTGTCGCGCTGGTTGAAGCGGCGAATGTAGTCGTCGAATCGGTTGCGTTGCATGAGATTTCCTTTCGTTGGGGGGTGGGGTCAGCCGAGGATGGAGCCGCCGCCGTCGATCACCAGATTGGTACCGGTGATCCAGGTGGCGTGATCGCTGCACAGGAACACCGCAGCGTCGACGATGTCGTCGGGTTGCCCGTGTCGCTGCAACGGGATTCGGCCGAGCATGGCCTTCGTGTCTTCGCTGGGGTCGGCGATGAACTGTCGTGTGTTGTCGGTCTCGATCAACCCGGGGCTGATGACGTTCACCCGGATGCCGTGCCGGCCGCCCTCGACGGCGAGGTTGCGGCTCAGCGAGATGACGCCGCCCTTGGCGGTCCCGTGGGCGTTCTGCGGCGTGAACTCGACCCCGCGGAGGGCGGCGATGGAACCGACGTTGAGCACGACTCCCCCGCCCCGCGCGACGAGATGCGACCAGGCGGCCTTCGTGGTGTAGAAGACCAGATCGAGTTCGTTGCGCATGGTGAAATCCCAGTCGGCGACACTCAATTCGGTGATCGGACCGAACCGCTGGGTGGAGGCGTTGTTGTAGAGGAGGTCGAACCCACCGTCGACACCGGCGGCCTCGTCGACCCAGTCCGCGGCCTGGTCGGGGTCGCCGAGATCCACCCCGGACATGGCCCGCACGGACAGTCCCGCCTCCTTGGCCAGGAGCACCGTCTCCTCGGCCGCCGCGGCGTTGAGGTCGCACCCGATGACCTCGGCGCCGGCCGCGGCGAAACCCAATGCGGCACTGCGTCCGATACCGCCGCCGATCCCGGTGATCAGCGCGACCTTGCCGTCCAGGCGGATTCCGTTGCCGCTCATCGTGCCATCCTTTCGGTCTGCCAGTGATTGCTGTTGAGGGTCGTGGTGTCGCAGGTCAGGTAGTCGACGAACAACCCGTCCGGGTCGTAGGCCGCGCGGACCCGGCGCAGGCGGGCGAAGTTCTCGTCCGACATGAACCGCACCTGACGGTTCGAGAGGTCGGAGTCGCCCAGATACTGTCCGGCAGTGATGGGTTCGAGCTCGGCCATCCGGTCGTCGGTCCACTCCCGGGTGGCGGCGTCGCTGTCCGCGTCCGCCGAGATGGTGTAGAGCGCGCAGTACACGTCGCTCTGCATCGAGAACGCCATGTCCGGCAGATCCCGCAGCGGTGCCATGGAGAACCACAGCGAGAAGGACTCCGGCGTGGCCCAGGTGGTGAACGCCTTCTCCAATCGGTCCACCACGGTTGCGGGGTCGGCGTCGAGCCACGCGTTGTCGACGGTGTATCGATGGCCTTCCGGGTTGTTCGCGTACTGCGCCGCGTACTGCTCGACCAGCGTCGTCGGTGCGCACCGGACCGCGAGCAGTGCCCGGTCGGCGAACGGGCAGTTGTCGATGGGCGCCAACGCCGTTCGTGCGTCGTCGACGGTGTCCTTGAACGCCAGCGCCGACACCACCAGGATGTGCCGGTCCGCCGCCACCCCCAATCCCAACTCGGCCGGTGGCCGTTGGCTGACCGCGACGATCTCCACCTCGGGATCGACGGAGGCGTGGGTCGCGTTGAGCCATCCCATCACGTCGCGGTACTGATCGATGTCGAACATCATCACGCTGTGCGACAACGCTTGTGGCGCGGGCCGGGTACGCAGGTGGAACCGGGCGACGACGCCGAAGAAGCCGGGGCCGGCGCCGCGGGCGGCCCAGTAGAGGTCGCTGTGGTGTTCGGCGTCCGCGCGCACCAGTTCGCCCTCGGCGGTGACCACGTCGATTGCCTCCAGATACTCCGCGGCCCAACCGAATCCGCGGGCACACCAACCCTGGCCGCCCTGCAGCAGGAAGCCGGCCAGACCGACGGTCGGGCAATGTCCGCCGGGGAAGAACCGGCCGCGTTCGGTCATCAAGGGCGCGAGCTCTTCGCCGCCCTTGACGCCGGCGTCCACACTGACGATGCCGGACGCCGCGTCGAAGGTGATGGTCTTGAGTTTGTGCACGTCGACGAGCAGCGCGTCGTCGCGCAATCCCCAAGCGGCCCAACTGTGTCCGCCGGATCGGGAGACGACCTGCCAGCCACGGTCGACGGCCAGGCGTACACCGGCGACGAGGTCGTCGTAGGTCTCGGCGAACAGGACCGCGGCCGGGCGGCGCTGCGGCCGACGGTGATTGAACACCCGGCCGACCACGGCTTCTTCGAAACCGGGCTGGCCGGCGAGGATCAGATCGCCCGTCAGTGAGGGTGAACCCGTCAGCGACGGTGATGACGTGGGTGCGGACATGATGGAATCTCCTTGTATCAGCGGGTGGCCCGCACGCGGCGGATGGCCAGCGCACCGAGGAGCGCGAACACGGCCGAGGACAGGAACAGCGCGACGAAGTTGCCATCCGGGCCGACGGTGAAGAAGCCGAGTGCGGGGACGGCCAGGAACAGCGGCGCGATCGCGGGCGCCAGGGCCGGGGGCAGCGTGTTGGCGACGGTGAACAGGCCCATCGCGCGGGCGGCGTCGTTGCGGTCGGGCAGCACGTCGGCCATCAGTGCGAGATCGACCGCGACATAGATGCCTTCGCCGAGGCCGGTGATGGCCATGCCGATCAGGAACAGCGGCAGCGAGTGCGCCACGGCGACGAACACGAGACCGATCGCGTAGATGACGGCACCGGCGGCGACGAACACCTTCCGACGACCCAGCTTGTCCGAGAGCCAGCCGGCCACCGGGCTGATCGCGAAGGTGAAGAAGTAGTGGACCAGGGTCGAGAGCGCCACGATCCCGGCGACCTGCGCGATGGTGTACGACAGTTGGTTGAGCAGGTAGAGCACCTGGAACGTGACCAGCGAGGCGCTGCCCATGAAGAGCAGGAAGCGGCTCAGCCAGGTCCAGGCGAAATCGGGGTGCTTACGAGGGCTCATCCAATAGCTGCCGATGATGCGGGCCGGGCTCAGGCGCGGAATGTCGGCGGCGGCCTCGGGGGTCAACTTGCGGTCGTCGATGGTGACCACCAGGAACACCACGCCGATCACCAGGAACGCCGCGGGAACCAGGAACACCGCCACGGGCCCGACATGCCCCAGGAGCGGTACGAGCATGGCACCCACCACCGCGCCGACCGGGGTGCACATGCCGGCCAACCCGGAGATCCGGCCACGCAGTTCGGCCGGTACCTGGTCGGGGATCAGCGCGATCAGCGCGGCCACGACCGCGTTGACCCCGGCGACGGCGATCAGGTAGCCGCCCATGATGCCCGGCAGCGACCCGGCGAGCGCGCTCAGCGTCAGCCCGATGACGGCCACGACGGTCCCGCCGACGATCCACGGCACGCGCATCCCGAACCGCGAGGTGGTGCGGTCGCTGAGCGCCCCGACGATCGGGTTGGTCAGCACCGACACGATGCCGCCGACTCCGAGCACCAGCGACAGTGCGCCGGCACGCTGCCCTTCGGGCAGCACGGTCGCCAGCCGCAGCGACATCGACACGATGGGCGGTGTCAGGTAGGTGACCCAGAAGCCGAAGTACGCCAACAGAAATGCGGCGACGAACTTGGTGTTCAGTGCGGCGGCAACCGGTATGTCGTGGGTGTGTGCGGTGTCCGCGGCCGTTTCGGCATCGGACAGGGAGGATTCGGTCATCGGGGTTCTCCTGGGAAAGGGGTGAAAGGGTGGACGGAGGACGCTCACACGGGCGGGGCGACGAAGCAGCCCTTGTCGACGTCGTTGAAGCTCTCCTTGGCGACCATCTCGGTCATCGGGTCGGCGGTGCCCCATTGGTCTTGCACCAGTGGGTCTTCGGTGTCGTGTACGCCCGGATGCCAGGTGTCCTCGTCGATCTCGCACAGCGCGGTGGTGTATTCGACGGTGTTGCCATGGGCGTCATGGAAGTACGCGAAGGTGTTGTCACCGGCCATGTGCCGGCCGGGTCCCCACACCTTCTTGTAGCCGGCGCGCATCACCTTTCCGGTGCCGCGCATCCATTCCTCGATGCCGCGCAGCTCGAAGGAGGCGTGATGCAGGGAGGTGTGCGGGCCGCGGGCGATGGCGAAGCTGTGGTGACGGTTGTTGCAGCGCATGAAGTACATGAGGTCGCCCATGTGGGCGTTGGCCAGGGTGTCGCTGAGCTTGAACCCGAGGTGCCGCTCGTAGAAGGCGCGGGTGCCCGCCGGGTCCGTGGAGTTGACCACGACGTGCGACAGACGGACCGGAATTGCCTCGCGCTCTTCGATTTTGCGGTGCTCACGGGTGGCGACATCGGCGGAGACCTCGATGGTGCGGCCGTCGACGTCGAAGAACCGGAAGCCGTAACCACCGCCCGGGGTGGCGAGCTCGCCGGGTTCGGTGATCAACGGGACATCCTCGCCCGCAAGCCGTTGCGCGAGGGCATCGACATCTGCGGCCGTCTCGGCGCCGAAGGCGACGAGGTCGAGTCGCTTGTCCTGCGCTTCGCGCAGCCGGACGACGTACTGTTCGGGCGAGCCCTCGGCGGCAAGGAACACCAGGCCGGAGTCGTCGGCAACGCGGGTCAGTCCCCAGGTCTTCTCGAAGAACTCGACGGCACCGTCGAGTCCGGGCACGGCGAGATCGAGGTGCCGGAGGTGGGTGAGCAACCGCGGTGCGGTGGTGTCGGTGGTCATGTCAGTGGTCCTTTCCCGGGTCTTCTCAGCCGACCCAGACGGTGCGGGTGTTGGTGAACTCGCGGATGCCCTCGGCGGAGAGTTCTCGGCCGTATCCGCTGGATTTGGTGCCGCCGAACGGCATTCGGGGGTCGGACGCCACGACCGCGTTGACGAACAGGGCACCGGAGGTGATGCGCGCACCGAGGTCGAGGCCACGTTGCGTGTCGGCGGTCCAGATGCTCGCGGCGAGACCGTATTCGCTGCTCTCGGCGAGAGCGACGGCGTGGTCGGCATCGCGGGCCCGGATGACGACGGCGACCGGGCCGAAGGTCTCCTCGGTGAAGACCGGCATCGCGGGGGTGACGTCGACGAGAAGTGTCGGCGCATAACACCCGTCCGGGCCGCGGTGTCCGCCGGCCAGCACACGGGCACCCAGGGCGACCGATTCGTCGACCTGCCGTTCGATCCCGTCGACGAGGTCCGGACGGGCCATCGGCCCGATCTGGGTCGCCGGGTCCATGGGGTCACCGACTCGCAGCGCCGCAACGGCTTCGGCGAGACGACGCTCGAACTCGTCGGCGACCGACTCCTCGACGATGAACCGCTTGGCCGACAGGCAACTCTGGCCACCGTTGAGGAAGCGCGACCTGACGGCCGGTCCGTCCGGTCCGGCGATGGCCGGGATGTCGGCGTCGTCGAGCACGATGAACGGATCGGAGCCGCCGAGTTCGAGGACGGTCTTCTTGATCGCCCGCCCGGCCGACGCCGCGACCGCGGCACCCGCGCGATTGCTCCCGGTGAGGGTGACGGCCGCGATCCGCGGGTCGGCGATCAGCCCGTCGACCACCGACCCGACCACTGACTCGTCGACGATCAACGCGCGCAGCAGATTGCGCGGGAAGCCGGCGGTGAGGAAGGCCTGTTCGATCGCCAGGGCGCACCCCGACACGGTGGCCGCGTGCTTGACCACTCCGGCATTGCCGGCGAGCAGTGCGGGTGCGGCGAAGCGGATCACCTGCCAGAACGGGAAGTTCCACGGCATGATCGCGAGCACGGTGCCCACCGGTTCGTGGGTGACGTAGGACTGGGCGGCGGGGGTGTCGACGTGCCGGTCGGCAAGTGCGGCGGGCCCGTGGTCGGCGTAGTACTCACAGGTGACCGCGCATTTCCGGACCTCGGCTACGGCTTCGGTGATGGGCTTGCCCATCTCCCGGGTGATCAGTTCGCCGTACTGACCGGCGTTGTCCCGCAGTACTTCTGCGAGTCGGCGCAGCAACTGTGCGCGATGCTCGATCGGTACCGAGCGCCAGGCTCGCTGGGCGTGCTGGGCGGCGGTGAGGATGCGGTCGGTCTCCATCGGGGTGGTCGTCTCGATGCCGGCGACGTCGGTGGTGGTGTCCAGCGCGGTCATCGGATCCCCCCGGCTGCTGCGGCGGCTGCTCCGACGCCGGCGCGGGCACGGGGCACGCGATGGCCGGGTGAGGTGGGCGGCACGACACGATTGCTGATCGTGCCGAGGTGCTCGATGGTCATGGTGACGGTGTCTCCGGGTTCCAGTGGTGCGGGTTCTCGGCGGCCGGTGCGGCCCCAGATCTCGGCGAGCGCTCCGGTGTGGCAGGTGCCCGATGCGATGACGTCACCGGCACCGACCCGGGCACCGCGGCTCGCGTGGGCGAGGAGTTCGGCGAACGACCACGCCATGTGTCCGCTGCGGTCGCGGCCGACGATCCGGCCGTTGATCGCGACGGTCATCTCCAGGTCGAGCACCCCGTCGCGATGGTGTTCGTCGAGTTCGTCGGCGGTGGTGATCCAGGGTCCGAGCGTGTTGGCGAAGTCCTTGCCCTTCGACGGACCCAGGCCCACCTGCATCTCGCGGCGTTGCACGTCGCGGGCCGACCAGTCGTTGAGGATGCAGTAGCCGGCGATGTTCTCGCGGGCCTGCTCGACGGTGAGGTCCCGGCAATCGGCGGCGACGATCGCGGCGATCTCGAGTTCGAAGTCCAGCGCCTCGGTCAGCGGCGGCTTGGGCATGTCGTCGTGCGCACCGATCAGCGAGTGCGGGTTCATGAAGACGAACGCCGGTGCGTCGTACCACGCGTCGGCGACCGCATCGGTGCCGTCGACGCTGCGGCTGACACCGACGACGTGCTCTTCGAACGCGACGAAGTCACGCATCGCCCGCGGCGCGATCGGGGCGAGCAGCCGGTGATCGGCCAGCGCCCGGCCGGGCCCGCGGACGGCCTCTGCTTCGAGGTCGGCCCGCTGCGCGGCGGACATGCCGAGTGCGTCGAGGACCGACACCCCGGCCGGGAGCGGAAAGGCCCGCTCACCGGCCAGGATGGCGCCGGCCTCGCGGCCGTCGATCTCCAACGTGGCAAGCCGCATCAGACGTCCAACGTCTCGTAGAAGTCACGCTGGCGGGACTCGAGCGCCGGCACGGCCTGGCCGAGTGCCCAGGTGACGAAGTGGTCGTAGGTGCCATGCGCCTTGAAAGCGGTCTCGTCGTCGTAGACCTCGAAGATGCGGAAGACGCGCGGCTGATCGGGGTCGGCGTACGCCTGGTAGTAGCGGCAGCCGGGCTCGGTGCGGCTGGCCGGTGACAGGTGCGTCAACGCCTCCCGGACGAGGTGTTCCTTGCCCTCGGCGGCGGTCCAGGTGGCCGAACAGATGAATGCCATGGGGTGTGCTCCTTGGTGGTCGTCGACCGTGATCGCGAAGGGTGATCGGCGGTCGTTGTGATGTGGTGCACAGAAACGTAAGTCGCGGGGCGGGTCCGGCAGAACCACGGTTCGCCGATGCCAGGTATCGGCAAACAGTGTGTTCTGCGCAACACCGCCGATGCCTAACGTCGTGGATCACCGGGACGCACATCGATCCCGACAGCCAGACACCTCACGGAGAAGGACTCACCATGGCAGTCAGAAAAGTTCTCGTGGTGGGCGGTGGCATCACCGGCTCGGTGACCGCGATCGCCCTCGCGCAACGCAATGTCCAGGTCGATCTCGTGGAGATCGCGAACCGCTGGTACGGCGTCGGCCACGGCATCACGGTGCAGGGCAATGCGCTGCGCGCGCTGCAGCAGATCGGGGTGACCGACGACGTGATGCGCGACGGCGTCGGCTTCGACACCATCCGGATCTGCGACGCCGACGGAACGCTCGTCACCACCGTCACCACCCCGCCCATGGGCGGGGCCGACCTCCCGCCGTCGCTGGGCACCCTGCGCTCCGACCTGCAGGAGACCCTGGTCAAGGCGGTGCACGACGCCGGCGTGAACGTCATGCTCGGCACCACCGTCGCACGGATCGACAACCGTGAGACCGCAGTGGTCGCCACCCTCACCAACGGCCACGAGGCCGCCTACGACCTGATCATCGCCTGCGACGGCATCCGATCGCAGACCCGCGCCATGATCGGTATCGACACCACGCCGCAACGCGTCGGCATGGGCATCTGGCGTCTGGTCACCGACCGCCGGCCGGGCATGGACTGCGCGGAGCTCTCCTACGGCGGGCCCCGGTACAAGGCCGGGTTCGCCCCCATCTCCGACGACAAGTGCTACGCCTACCTCCTCGACGAGGTCTTCGACCCGGATGCCTCGGGCCGCTCCCGCGCCGAGGTCTTCCGCGAGCGGGCCGCCGCCTATGGCGGGCGCTGGCCGCAGATCCGCGACGGCATCGACGACGACACCGTCATCGACTATCGGGTCATCGAGTCGCTGCTGGTCGAGGGACCGTGGCATCGGGGCCGGGTCGTCGTGATCGGCGACGCCGCGCACGCGTGCCCGCCGCTCATCGCCCAGGGTGCCGCGATGTGCACCGAGGACGCGGTGATCCTCGCCGAGATGATCACCGATTCCGACGGCGATCTCGACACCGTACTCACCGCGTTCGCCGCCCGACGCGCCCCGCGGATCGCGATGGTGGTCCGCAATTCGATGCAACTCGTCGACTGGGAGATCCATCCCGACACGCCGGGCGCGGACCCGGCCGCCCTGATGGCCGAATCGATGGCAGCACTGCAGGAGCCGGCATGACCCGGGTAGCGGCAGAGAGCTGGCACGACCGCATCGTCGTGGTCACCGGCGCCGCACGCGGACAGGGGGCCGCCGAAGCGCTGCTGCTCGCCGATCTCGGCGCCACCGTGATCGCGACCGACATCGCCGCCGACGCCGACGATCTGGAGAAGGCGGCCGTCGAATTGGACGGCTCCGTCCGCTATCAGCGTCTCGACGTGACCGACGAGCACGGCTGGGCGCAGTTGGCAGAACAGTTGGGCGACAACCACGTTCACGGTCTGGTCAACAATGCCGGTATCCCCCAGCGCTCCCGGCTCGCCGAGGTCGACCTCGCCGACTGGGAGCGGGTGATCGCGGTCAATCTGACCGGACCGATGCTCGGCATGCGTGCCCTCGCCCCGCTGATGGGTCCGGGATCGTCGGTGGTCAACGTCGGGTCGGTCGCCGCGCTCACCGCGCACCACACCGTGGCCTACACCGCGAGCAAATGGGGCGTCCGGGGGCTGACCCGTGTCGCCGCAACAGAATTCGGGCCGCGCGGCATCCGCGTCAACGCCGTACACCCCGGATACATCGACACGCCGATGATCGAGGGCGCACCACCGGCCATGCTCCCCGCACACCTCTTGCTGACACCCCTCGGCCGTCCCGGACTGCCCGACGACGTGGCGACGGTGGTCGCGTTCCTGCTGTCGGATGCCGCCGCCTACGTGACCGGCGTCGAACTGCCCGTCGACGGCGGCTACAGCACCCATGGCGGCGCCAAGATCATCGCCGACGCCGTTGCAGGTGCCGTTGACACTGCCGTCGACACTGTCGGCTGACCACTCAATCTCCCAGGAGGACAATCATGTTCGAGTACTTTCCGGACAACTACGTGTGGAACCTCGCCGTCGTCGGCACGCTGAACAACGGCGGCACCATCGGCGAGGTCGACGAGGCCTGCCGACCGATCCTGGACGCCGCGCGCGGTGACGAATCCGTCGGCACCGCCGAGTTCCTGGCGTCCTGGTCGAAGGTCGCCGACCGTCTCGTCGCCATGGCCACCGACGACGAAGCCCGCGGGCGCCGGTTCTCGGCCGCCGACAAGTATCGCCGCGCCGCGTTGTACCTGCTCAACGCCGAACGCATGCAGGGGCCCGACGGCGACCGCATCGCCGTCTACCGTCGCGCAATCGCTTTGCAACACAAGGCCATCGAACTCTCCGACAGCCCGGTGCAGATCGTCGAGGTGCCCTACGAGGGCAGTGTGCTGCCCGCCTACTTCTGGCCGGCACCCGGCTCGGATCGGCGGCCGGCGCCGGTCGTGGTGCAGTGGAACGGCTTCGACAGCTTCAAGGAGCAGATGCTGGGATCCCGGTTCCCCGAGGAGCTCGCCCGCCGCGGGGTGTCGACCCTGATGGTCGATCAGCCCGGAACCGGTGGCGCCCTGCGGCTGCACGGTATCCACGCGGTCCCCGACGCGGAACGGGCCGGCACCGCGTGCCTGGACTACCTGCTCACCCGTCGCGAGGTCGACCCGGACCGCATCGGCATCGTCGGCTGGTCGCTCGGTGGGTACTACGCGCCACGGGCGGCCGCGTTCGAGAAGCGGTATTCGCTGTGCGTGGCTTGGGGCGCCAACCACAACTGGGGGCAGACGCAGCGGCGGCGTCTCGAGCGTGAAGGTGAGAATCCCGTGCCCCACTACTGGCAGCACGCGCTGTGGGTGTGGGGCTGCGACACCATGGACGACTTCGAAAAGCTCTGGGACCAGATCACCTTGGAAGGTGTCGTCGAGCAGATCGAGGTCCCGTTCCTGATCACCCACGGCTCTAACGACCGGCAGATCCCGGTCGCCGATGCGCACGAGTCGTACGAGCAGG
Organism: Gordonia sp. NPDC003424; assembly: GCF_053588655.1. NCBI lineage: Bacteria > Bacillati > Actinomycetota > Actinomycetes > Mycobacteriales > Gordoniaceae > Gordonia > Gordonia sp. NPDC003424. The sequence goes on along the minus strand of NZ_JBSFQJ010000006.1, from coordinate 168,863 downwards.
CGATCCGCAGCCCCAAGCGCGAGCTGCGCGTCTTCACCGACCGCGATGGCGGTGTGGAGCACGTGCACCTCGACGCCATGGACAACGCGACCCAGTTCATCGCCGACTGGGTGGCCGAGACCTTCGGCGAGATGGCTGAAACACCCACCACCACAACGGCACCGGCCACGACGCGGCGGGTCGTCACCGGCCATGACGCGGCCGGGGTGTCCGGCGTGCTGCTCGACGGCGCACCCTCGACGGTCACCCGACTCCCCCACGACGGCGTCTCCTTCGTCGAGGTGTGGTCGACCTCGACGTCGCCCGCGATCATCGGGGCACACGAAGCCGACCCCGTCGCCGGTCCGATCCACATCCCGCCGCCGGCCGGCGGCACCCGCATCCGCATCAACGAGTTCGCGCCCGGATTTCTCCGCGACGGCCGCCAATCACCCTGGCACCGAACGGAATCGGTCGACTACGGGATCGTCGTCGACGGCGAGATCACGCTGCTGCTCGAGGACGGGGAGGTGACGCTGCGTGCCGGCGACGTCGTCGTGCAGCGCGGCACCGTCCATGCGTGGGCCAACCGCGGCGATCGGGTGGCACGTGTCGCCTTCATCCTGGTCGACGGCCGGTTCGACGCGGAGCTGGCCGAGCGGATCGGGCAGGAGGCGCTCACCGAGGCCGCCGAGGCCCGCGCGCACGTGGTGACCGCGGAGCACGGACGATGACCCTTCGACAGGCTCAGGGAGCAGGGAAATGACCGGACCCCCGACGATGCACCACGTCGGCATCACCGTGCTCGATCTCGAGAAGATGTGCCGCTGGTACGCCGACGCGTTCGCCATGTCCGCGGAGTTCGCGTTCGAGATCGGCGAGGTCGGTCTGCGCGGCGCGGTCCTGCGGGCACCATCGGGATTCGGTGTCGAACTGATCGCCCGTGAGGGCGGCCGCCCGGGCCGCTCGTTCACCGGACCGCTCGATGCCGCCGTGGTCACCGGCCACACCCATGTGGCGGTCCGGGTCGAGGATCTGCCGGCGGTGCACGAACGCCTGCTGGCGGCGGGTGGAGCCGAACAGATGGCACCGCAATCCTCGCCGCAGCCGGGCTGGCGGATGTCCTTCGTGGCCGATCCCGAGGGCAACCTGCTCGAACTCGTCGAACCGGCCGGTGCCGTCGACTAAAGTGACGTGGTTCCTCATCAGGGAGCACGCCGTCTTCGGGAGTAATCGGGCAGCGATGAATCTGGCCAACGTGGACCTCAACCTGCTGTACGGGTTGCATGCCCTGCTCGAGGAGTCGAACGTCACCCGCGCGGGTGAGCGGATCGGTGTCGGGCAGTCGACGATGAGTGCGACCCTGGCCCGCCTGCGCCGGCACTACGGCGACGAGCTGCTGGTCCGGGTGGGTCGGGAGTACGAGCTGACGCCGCTGGCCCGCTCGCTGCTGCCCCAGGTGCGGCGGACCATCACCGCACTCGATCGCGCGCTGGGTCGCGTGGCGCCGTTCGATCCGCGTGCCGATCAACGCACGGTCACGGTCGCGTCGTCGGATTTCGCGCGGATCGAATTGGCCGGCCGGTTCGGGCGGATCTGCGCCGAGGCGCCGGGCATCCACTTCGACCTGCAGCCGCTGCCCAAGGCGACGTTCGTCGCCGATCAGGATCTGCTGACCTACGATTTCGTGATCGCGGTGCCCGGCAGCGGTTTCCAGGGCGAATCGACGACCCTGTTCGTCGATCACTACGTGTGCGTCGCCGACCGGAACAATCCGATGATCCGTGACGGCTCCATCTCGTGGGAGGACTTCTGCGCGGCGGGCCATGCGCAGGCCGGATTCGGCGAGGCCCACCACACACCGGTGCAGCGGCGGATCAGCGAGCTCGGCGCCACCCCGCGGGTGGCGGTGCGGACCCACAGTCTGGTCCTTCTCCCGCGAATCGTCGCGGGCACCGACCTGATCGCGCTGGTGCCCAGCCGGCTCGCGAGCCGGGTGTGCTCGGCCACCGGAACCGTGGCCGTCGAGGCACCGATCGGACGGGTCGAACTCATCGAGGCCCTGTGGTGGCATCCGTCCCGATCGATGGATCCGGCGGTGCAGTGGCTGCGTTCACGGCTCATCGGCGACGAGGCGGAGTCGTGACCGACATCGAGCGGCTCGACGCGAATCTGCTGACGGTGTTCGACGCTCTCCTCATCGAACCGCGGCTCAGCCATGCCTGCGAACTGCTCGGCGTCTCGGCCACGGCGATGAGCACGTCGCTCGCCCGGCTGCGCGCCATCCTCGACGACCCGATCGTGCTGCGATCCGGGAAGTCGGTGTCGCTCAGTCCGAAAGCCGAGGAGATGCGGCCCCTGGTGCGTGAGGCGATCGACGAGATCCACCGCACTCTCGGGGTGCAGGCGTCGTTCGACCCGTCCACCAGCCGGCGTCTGTTCTCGATCGTCGCCTCCGACTATGCACTCGGGATGTTGACCTCGCCGCTGCTCACCGCCATCAGCGCCGACGGACCCGGGATCTCGCTCGCGTTCGAGACGCTCTCGGAGGACCCGGCCGCCAGCGGCATCGATCTGTTGCGGCATGACGTGGTGATCGCGGCGGCCGGCCGGACAGCCGGGCAACGACGCACTCTGTGGTCCGACGACTTCGTTTGTGTTGCGTCGGCACAGAATCCGCGGCTGCGCGACGGCACATTGTCCCTCGACGACCTCCGCGAGCTGGGACACGTGGTGGTGACCTTCGGCGAATCCACCACCACACCGGCCGACCAGGCACTCGCGCATGCCGGGATCATCCCGCGCCGCGTCATCATGACCCGCGGCTTCACCACCGCGCCCTATCTGGTGTCGGGGACGGATCTCGTCGCACTGGTCCCGAGTCGGTTGCTCCTCGGATTACCGACGGAGTTGGATCTGGTGGTCGCCGAGACGCCGCTGCCGTCGGTGGTCCTCGACGAGGCGGCGCACTGGAATCCGGGCCGCACCTCCGATCCCGCGCTGCAGTGGCTGCTCGGACACCTGCAGCGGATCGGGGCCGCGCTGGTCGGCGGCGAGGTCCCCGAGCGCTAGAGTTCGACAGATGCGGCCCGTCGTCGCAGGACAGGAGAACGAGTGTCATGCACGACGACATCGTTTCCGGGCTGGTCGATTCGGTGTCGGCCATGGCCGCTGCCGGACGCATCGACAGCGAGGACGCCGTCACGCTGACCCGGCGGGTGCGGCGGTGGGGCCCGGATCTGCTCGACGGTCTGGGGGTGTACGCCGGCGACGACAACGACCTCTGCTCGGTCGCGCTACGCGTGGTGGATCTCGTGGCCGCCGCCCACCGGGCTCGACGGCCCGCGCTGCGGGAGCTGGACGAGGAGCGGGTGTTGCGGCCGGACTGGTTCGCCGATCCGGCCCAGATCGGATACGTCACCTACGTCGACCGGTTCGCCGGCACGCTGGCCGGCGTCGCCGACCATCTCGATCATCTCGGCGAGCTGGGGATCACCTATCTGCACCTGATGCCGCTGCTCGACCCGAGGCCGGGCGACGCCGACGGCGGCTACGCGATCCGCGACTACCGTTCGGTGCGTGCCGATCTCGGCACGATGGACGACCTCGCCGACCTCGCCGACCGCCTGCACGAGGCCGGGATCGCGCTGACGCTGGACCTGGTGCTCAACCACGTGGCCCGAGAACATGCCTGGGCGCAGGCGGCGATGGCGGGGGACGCCACCTACGTCGACTACTTCCTGAGCTTCACCGACCGCGAATGGCCCGACCGCTACGAGCGGGACCTGCTCGAGGTGTTCCCCGACTTCGCCCGCGGCAACTTCACCTGGGTGCCGGGATTCGCCGGCGACGACGGCCGCTGGGTGTGGACGACGTTCAACGACTTCCAGTGGGATCTCGACTGGGCGAACCCCGACGTGTTCTGCGAGTTGCTCGACGTCGCACTGTTCCTGGCGAACGTCGGCGTCGACTGCCTGCGACTCGATGCCATCGCGTTCCTGTGGAAACGGCTGGGCACCACGTGCCAGAACCAGCCGGAGGTCCACCAGATCACCGAGGCGCTCCGCGCCGCCATGCACATCGCGGCGCCCGGCGTCGTGTTCAAGGCGGAGGCGATCGTCTCGCCGGAGGACCTGCCCGCCTACCTCGGCACGGGTAGACGCGCCGGCAAGGTGTGCGACCTGGCGTACCAGAACAGTCTGATGGTGCAGCTGTGGTCGGCACTGGCCACCGGCGACGCCGCGCTGGCGCGGCACACCCTGTCGGTGTCCCCGCCCAAGCCGGTCACCACGGCGTGGGCGACCTACGCACGGTGCCACGACGACATCGGCTGGGCGATCACCGACGAACACGCCGACGCGGTCGGTGTGTCCGGCTGGGCACACCGCGCATTTCTGTCGGCGTGGTACAGCGGGACGTTTCCCGGCTCGTTCGCGCGTGGTGCGGTGTTCCAGTCCAACCCGGACACCGGCGACGCCCGGATCAGCGGAACCCTCGCGAGCCTGGCAGGACTCGAGGCGGCGATGGACGCCGACGACTCCCGGGCGGTCGATCTCGCCCTCGCACGCATCTTCTGGCTGCACGCCGTCATCTTCGGGTACGGGGGAATCCCGTTGGTGTACATGGGCGACGAGATCGGTCTGCTCAACGACTGGTCGTTTCGCGAGGATCCGGCCACCGCGGCCGACAATCGCTGGCTCCACCGGCCGGCGATGCCGTGGGAGACGGTCGCCGACCGTCACGACCCGACGACGGTGGCCGGCCGCGTCTTCGCCGGCCTCCGGCATCTGGGCCGCGTGCGGGCGGCGCTGCCGTCGCTGCATGCGTCGGTCGAGAGCGCGCCGATCGACGTGCACAACCCCACCGTGCTCGCGCTCGGCCGCCGCCATCCCGCCGGTACGCTCGTCCAGCTCTACAACACGTCGGCGCAGTGGCAACCGGTATCCGCGTCGCGCATCGGCGAGCTGGTCGGCGATCGCCCCGTCGACCACATCAGTCAGGTGCATCCCGACATCGGCGGAGGGGCAGCCTACTGGCTCGCCCCGTACGCAGCCTGGTGGCTGTCCGCGGATTGACCATGTCCGCGGAGTACCACGGCGACGGTCCCGATCGGCGTCAGGTGTCGGCGTCGGCCGCCGCCCCCACCAGCCGTCCCGCCGGATGCGGCAGCTCGATGCCGTGTTGCTCGTAGGCGCGCAGAATCGAGTGGCGCAGCCGTCGAGCGGTGGACCACTGGGCGTTCGGTTTGGTCTTGACCGTCATGCGCAACACCACCCGATCCGGGGTGACATCCTGCACGCCGAGCATCTCGGGCTCGTCGAGGACATCGGCGGCCAGATCCGTGTTGGCGACCGCGTCGTGGGCGGCCCGCAATGCCACCTCCTGTGCACGGTCGAGATCGGCGGTGAGCGCCACCGGCAACTCGATGCGCGCCACCGCGTATTCCTGACTCATGTTGCCGACCCGCACGATCTCGCCGTTGCGGACATACCAGAGCGTGCCGTCGATGTCGCGCACGGTGGTGATCCGCAGGCCCACCGACTCCACCGTGCCCGACGCCTCGCCGAGGTCGACGACGTCACCGACGCCGTACTGGTCTTCGAGCAGCATGAACACCCCTGACACGAAGTCCCGGACCAGGTTCTGCGCACCGAAGCCGATCGCGAGGCCGACGATGCCGGCCGAGGCCAGGAACGGGGCGATGTTGACGCCGAGCACGCTCAGGACCGAGAGCACCACCCAGACGAGCAGCACGATCGACACCGTCGACTTCAGCACCGATCCGATGGTCTGTGCCCGCTGGGCGCGCCGTTCGGCGATCGCCGGGTTCCGGGCGGGCCCGGTGCGCTCACGCAGATGACGCAGCAGGGCGGGCTTGCGTCCGCCGGTCGGGCGTCGCGTCGCACGATCGATCACACGGTGGGCGAGGTAGCGAACCAGCAGCGCCACAACGATATACGTGCCGATCCGGATCGGGTTCTCGATCAGCCACTCGCGGTTGGTCTCCGTCCAGTCGAATGCCAGGTGTTGAGCGGTCATGACATTCGACCGTAACGACCATCGCGGATTGGTCAACCAACCCGCGGCGTGGGGATCGTCACGTGTGCCCGGCGCTCCCAACCTCACGAACCCATCACGAAACCACCAACCCCCGTTCAGCACACCGAATCTTCTTTACGCTGCCGTCATGAGCAACACGACGAAGGCATCGGTCGCCGCGCTGGCCGCGCTCGCGGTCGTCGGAGGTGCGGCGATCGGCTCCGGACCTGCCGACGCTGCACCTCGGGTCGCGACCTTCCCGGCCCTGCAGCAGGGCACCACGGTCAACGGCTGGGGGTGGACGGGCACGCTGCTGTCGCGGGCGCAGTCGTACGACGCCTACCGCACCGGCATCCTCGGCGCGCTCGGATCGAGCCTGGTCCAGGCGTACGAGAAGGCGACGACCCCCGGCCGCGGCGCGGGCTGCATCGTGATCTTCCACGCCACCAAGGGCAGCAACGTGGAGAACGGTGCGACCTACATCCGCCAGGTCAAGTACGCCGCCGAGACCCCCGACACGGCCAACGCGATGTACTGGAGCACGCGGAACTTCCGCTGCGCCTGACGATAATGGGGCGGTGACCCGCCTCTTCTTCGACTGCGACACCGGGATCGACGACTCAGTCGCCCTGCTGTACCTGCTGGCCCGCACCGACGTCGACATCGTCGGCGTCGCATCGACGGCCGGCAACGTCCCGGTCGACGTCGTGACCACCAACAATCTGGCCTGGCTCGAACTGTGCGGACGCACCGACATCCCGGTGCACGTCGGATCCGCGACGCCACTGTCCGCCGACCTGATGACCACCGAGGACACCCACGGCCCGCTCGGGCTGGGGTACGCCGACCTGCCGCTGCCCGTCACCGCCGCCAGCCACGTCGACGCCGCCGACGCGTGGATCGACGCGTCCCGTGCTCATCCGGGTGCCCTGATCGGTCTGGTGACCGGTCCGCTCACGTCGCTGGCGACCGCGCTCCGCCGCGACCCCGCACTGCCCACCCGCCTGGCCCGGCTGGTCATCATGGGCGGCGCGTTCCGGGCGCATGGCAACACCACCCCCACCACCGAGTGGAACATCGCGGTCGACCCCGAGGCGGCGGCCGAGGTGTTCGCGGCGTTCGGGCGTGACGGCGCGGCGCCACCCATCGTGTGTCCCCTCGACCTGACCGAGCAGATCGCGCTCACGCCGGATCACCTCGTCCGGCTCGCCGCCGCGGCCGGCAGTTCGCCCGTCGAGTGCCCGGACCCCGGCGACGAGCCCGGTTTGCGGTCGGTCGCCGACAAGGTGATCGTCCGGCACCTCGTCGACGCACTGCGGTTCTACCTGGAGTTCCACGACGCCCACGACGAGGGCTACATCGCGCACCTGCACGATCCGTTCGCGGCGATGGTCGCGCTGGCCCCCGACATCGTCAGCACGATTCCGGCGCGGATCGACGTGGAACTCGTCGGCACGCTGACCCGCGGCATGACCGTCGCCGACGAACGGGCGATGACGGGTGAACCCAACGCCCGCATCGCCGTCGCCACCGATGTCGACGCGGTGTTCGACGATCTGCTCGAGCGTATCGCCGCACTGGCCAAAACGATTGGCGAATAGGACAATTCGGACCCCTCGTTGACTCGGCCGGCGCCCCACACCTCGGGGAGAAGGAAGCGTTCGCAGCGCAACGTCTGCGCCTGTCGGACGCCAGGCGTAGCGTCGAGCGGGTGACCCGACTCGGCTATCAGATCCCCAATTTCACCTATCCCGGCGTGCCCGCAGACCAGCTGTTCGGAACCATCGTCGCGCAAGCGGTGGAGGCCGAGGCCTCCGGATTCGACACCGTGCTGGTGATGGACCACTTCTATCAGCTCCCGATGCTCGGCACCCCGGACCGGGAGATGATCGAGTGCTACACGTTGCTGTCGGCGCTCGCGCAGCACACGAGCCGCGTGCGACTGTCCTCCCTGGTCACCGGCAACACGTACCGGAACCCGACCCTGCTCGCCAAGACCGTCACGGCCCTGGACCTGGTCTCCGGGGGTCGTGCACAACTCGGCATCGGTGCCGGCTGGTACGAGCTCGAACACCAGTCGCTCGGATACGAGTTCGGCACGTTCACCGACCGCTTCCAGAGGTTGGAGGAGGCGCTGCAGATCATCCTGGGCATGCTCCGCGGGGAGAAACCGACACTCGACGGCAAGTGGTACACGGTGCACGAGGCACTCAACGTGCCCGCGCCGCTGTCGAAGATCCCGGTGATGATCGGCGGTGGTGGCGAGAAGAAGACGCTGCGGATGGTCGCCCAGTACGCCGACGAATCCAACATCATCTGCGGCCCCGGCGAGATCGGCCGCAAGCTCAACGCGCTGGCCGCCCACTGCGAGACCTACGGCCGCGACCCCGCCGACATCACCGTCACGCTGCAGACCTCGGCGTGCATCGCCCCGACGCACGACGAGGCCGTCGCAGACCTCGAGGCGTACATCGCGCGCAACCCGCCGGCCGAGATGCGACGAAGCACGACGATCGTCGGCGATCCCGACGAGGTGGCCGGCGCATACGAGGCCCTGAAGGTCGCCGGACTCAACGGCTTCACCGTCAACGCACCCGCGAACGGTCATGTGCCGGGACGGGTTTCGCTGCTCGGCGAGACGCTGTCGACGGTCATGGGCTGAGCGCGCATCACCAGGGTGTCCGGTCGCGTCGGTGCGTGTCGCCGATCGGCGGCGTAGCGTCGATGCGGTGACCAGACTCGGATATCAGATCCCTAATTTCACGTATCCAGGTGTGCCGGAGGACCAGCTCTTCCCCACCATCGTCGCCCAGTCCGTCGAGGCCGAGGAATCCGGTTTCGACACCGTCCTGCTGATGGATCACCTGTATCAGTTGCCCGGACTGGGCAGCCCCGATCAGGAGATGATCGAGTGCTACACGCTGCTGTCGGCGCTCGCCCAGCACACCAGCCGCGTGCGATTGTCGTCGCTGGTCACCGGCAACACATACCGCAACCCGGCACTGCTCGCCAAGATCGTCACCGCGCTCGACATCGTGTCGGGCGGGCGCGCCCAGCTCGGCATCGGCGCCGGCTGGTACGAGCTCGAACACGATTCCCTCGGCTTCGAGTTCGGTACCTTCACCGACCGTTTCGAGAAACTCGAGGAGGCCCTCGAGATCATCACCGGCATGCTGCGCGGTGACAGACCCACCGTCGACGGCAAGTGGTACCAGGTGCGCGATGCGCTGAACTCCCCTGCGCCACTGTCGAAGATACCGATCATGATCGGTGGCGGCGGCGAGAAGAAGACGCTTCGGCTGGTCGCGCGGTTCGCCGACGACTCGAACCTGATCTGCGCGCCCGACCAGATCGGCCGGAAGCTCGACGCGCTCGCCGCGCACTGCGAGACCTACGGACGCGACCCGGCCGAGATCACCGTCAGCGTGCTGACGAGTGTCTGCATCGCGCCGACCCACGACCAGGCCGTCGAGGAACTCGACGCATACGTCGAACGCAATCCGGCAGCCGCGGCGATGCGCGCGATGGTGGTCGTCGGCGATCCGGACGAGGTCGCGGAGGCCTACGCGAGGCTGAAGGTGTCGGGCGTCGACGGCTTCACAGTCAATGCACCGGCGAACGGTCATGTGCCGGGACGGGTTTCGCTACTCGGCGAGACGCTGGCGAAGGTGGTGGGCTGACCCTCCCCGGGTCCCTGTCATCACGTCATCCCGCCAGCAACTGCCGCAACGTCTTTCGACTCACCTTGCCGACGCCGGTCTGCGGGAACTCGTCGATCACCTTCACCAGATCGGGCAGCTTCCACTCGGCCAGGCCCGCGTCGCGGACGAACGTGCGCAGGGTCGCCACGTTCGGTGGTCGATCGGGGTCGGCGGGGATCACGTAGGCGCAGGTGCGTTCGCCCAGATAGGCGTCGGCCACACCCACGACGATCGCGTCCCGAACGCCCGGGTGCGTGAGGAGTTGCTCCTCGATCTGTTCGGCGGAGACCTTCTCCCCGCCCCGGTTCACGCGGTCGCCTCCGCGTCCCCGCACGACGATGTTGCCGTCGGCGGTCAACTCCACCACGTCGCCGGTGCGGTACCACCCATCGGGGGCGAACGACGCGGCGCCGGCGTCCCGCCAATACCCGCGAATCGTGTACGGCCCCTCGGTCTCCAGGAACCCCGGACCCGAGCCGACGGGCTCGCCGTGCTCGTCGACGACACGCAGCTTGTCGTCGGCGGACATCGGCCGCCCCTGGGTGGTCGTGATGACGTCGGTCGGGTCGTCGAGGCGCGTGTAGCAGACCAGACCCTCGGCCATCCCGAACACCTGCTGCAGGGTGACACCGAGCGCGGGGCCGAGCCGTCGGGCCAGCTCATCCGGGCAGCGGGCTCCGCCGACCTGGATCGTGGTCAGCGACGAGATGTCGAATCGTGTTCCGCGCTCGGCGGTTTCGGTCCACAGCCGCGCCAGCGGCGGCACCAGCCCGGTCATCGTCACCCGCTCGCGGGCCACCAGTTCCCACGCCACCGAGGGCTCCGGTGACGCGGTGAGCGCCACGGTCCCACCCGCGTAGAGCGCCCCGAGGATGCCCGGCGAACTCATCGGGAAGTTGTGCGCCACCGGCAGCGTGGCCATGTACACGGTCGCCGCGGTGACCCCGCACAGCTCGTTGCTGCGGCGCACGCTGTAGAGGTAGTCGTCGTGCGTGCGCGGGATCAGCTTCGGGGTCCCGGTGCTGCCGCCGGACAGCTGCAGGAACGCGAGATCGCCCGGGTCGGACCGTCCGTGATCGACCGGTTCGCCGAACAGCGCTTCGAGGTCGTCGCAGTCGATCAGGGTTCTGACGGAATCAACCTGTGCGGCAATGGTTTCCGCGAGTGCCCGGTAATCGTGGGCGGAGTCGGCGCGGGGCGAGATGATCGCGACCGCACCCGCCGACCGAGCGACCCCGACCAGTTCCGCCTCCCGGTGGGCGGGCAGGGTGAACACCGGAATCGCGCGCGCCCGGAACAGCGCGAACACCGCTTCCACGTAGGCGACCCGATTGGGTATCTGCAGGAGAATCCGGTCGTCGGGCCGGATGCCCGAGGCGGCGAGGCCCGCGGCCAGTCGATCGACGCGGTCGTGCAACTCGGCGTAGGTGAGCCGACGGTCCATGTCGACAACCGCGGTGCGTTCGGCGATGTCCGGATCGGCCGCGCGGGATCGCAGGACGTCGTCGAAGGTCTCTCCGGCCCACACCCCGGTGGCGCGGTAGTGATCGACGAGTCCGGGGGGCCACGGTGCAACCTTCACGCAGGCAAGGCTACCCTAATGTCGTGACCATTCCTCCGATCCCTCCGTATCAGATCCCGACCGGGCCCTTTCCCGCGCGCGTCGACTGGTCGCTGTCCCCGCACCGCACCGCGCTCCTCATCCACGACATGCAGCGGTACTTCATCGACGCCTACGACGTGACGGCCGAGCCGATGGCGACGGCACTCCCGAACATGGTGCGCATCCGCGAGGCGTGCGAGGAGGCGGGCATTCCGGTCGTCTACACCGTGCAACCCGGTGATCAGCACCCGTCTCGTCGTGGCATTCTGGCCGACTTCTGGGGCAAGGGCCTCGACGCGGGTCGCGACGAGGAGGTCGTCGACCCGTTGGCCCCGCGGCCCGGCAACATCACCGTCACCAAGTGGCGGTACTCCGGTTTCCAGCGGACCGACCTGCGCGCGTTGCTCGGCCATCACGGGCGCGACCAACTCATCGTCGTCGGCGTCTACGCCCACATGGGGTGCATGATCAGCGCGACCGAGGCCTTCATGAGCGATGTCGCGCCGTTCTTCGTGGTCGACGCGATGGGCGACTTCAGCCGCGACGAGCACGAGATGGCCGCGACCTACATCGGCAAGCGCGCGGGACGGGTCATGGCCACCGACGAGGTCATCGCGAACCTGACCGCTCACCGGCACGTCTGCACCGCGGACACCGCATCCGCGGCCGGGTGACGACGATGACCCCCCAACCGGCGATCGCCGGGATCACCGGGCGGACCGCCGTGGTGACCGGTGCCGCCGGCGGCATCGGCCGCGCGGTGGTCGACACGCTCCGCGCGGCGGGCGCCGTCGTGCTTCCGTGGGACCGGGTCGGGCGCGACGGGATCCGCGAGGTCGACGTCACCGACCGATCACACGTCCACACTGTCTGGCGCACAACCGAAGACGTCCATGGCCCGGTGGACATCCTGGTGCACGCCGCCGGTGTGCTGAGCGACGACTGGGATGCCTGCATGTCCGTCAACGCCGGCGGCGTCCGCAACGTCCTCGACGTCGCGGCACCGACGATGGCCGCCCGGAAGCGCGGGTCGATCGTGGTGATCTCCAGCAACGCCGGCGCCGTCCCCCGCACCGCGCTGGCGGCCTACGCGGCATCCAAGGCCGCCGCCACCTCGTACACCCGCAGTGTCGGTCTGGGCGTCGCCCCCGACGGGGTGCGCGTCAACCTGGTCTCTCCCGGCTCCACCGACACCGAGATGCTGCGCGGGATGTGGCGCTCTCCCGCCGACCGCGACGCGGTGCTCGCGGGCAATCCCGGCCAGTTCCGGCTCGGCATCCCGCTCGGTCGGATCGCCGACCCGGTCGACATCGCCGAGTCGGTGATGTTCCTGGCGTCCGACGCCGCCCGGCATGTCGTCCTCCACGACCTACGGGTCGACGGCGGCGCCACCCTGGACGGGTGACGGACACACGTCGTTCCATGGGCTGAATTCCGCGGTCAGCCCTGTGCAAACGCCGGGCGGCGACCGATACTCGGTGCCATGTCCAGCCCGACGGGTCCTTCGGGACCCGCCCCGATCCCGGCCGTCACCACGATCGACGACGTGGTGACGGCTCTCGACGGGATCATCGCATGGGCTCACGACGCACCGAGCCGCCTCGGCTACTTCGCCGCCATGTACAAGCGGATCACACTCGCGGTGAAAAAGGCCATCGCCGATGGAGTCTTCGACGACGGCCCCCGCATGGAGCGCCTCGACGTCGCGTTCGCCGCCCGCTACCTCGATGCGGTCAACAGGTGGTTTCATCCCGACCGATACGGGTCGCCGACCCGATCCTGGCGGACGACGTTCACACATGCGGCCGACCCCGATCCGATCCTGGTGCAGCACATGCTCTCGGGCATCAACAGCCACATCGGTCTGGATCTCGGCATCGCGGCGGTCGAGGTGGCCGGCCGCAGCGGGCTGCCGCGGATGCAACGCGACTTCGACGCGATCAACGCGGTCCTCGCCGGCCAGGTCGGCGGCGTGGTCGCCGAGATCAACGAACTCTCCCCCGCACTCGCCGAGATCTATCAAGTCCTGCAACAGAATCAGATCTTCGTCATCAGCGAGGCCGTCACCGCGTTCCGGGACAGCGCCTGGCGTTTCGCGACGCTCCTCGCCTTCACACCGGGCTTCGCTCGCCAACCCGTCATCCTTGCACGCGACCTGCAGGTGGCCCATCAGTCGGCGCTGATCTACGACCCACCCGGCTTCGCGCTCGACGTCGCCGTGGAGGCGATCGCCGCACGCGAGAGCCGCGACGTCGCCCACAACATCACGGTGCTCGACGCGATCGCCGCGACGCCCGCGCCGGTGTCGCCCGAACCCTGACGCGCCGCGGCCACGATCCGGGCCCGAGAACTCGTCGCCCCCCGCTGTGGCTTGTCGTCATCGCAGGAGGGAGTCACCGCGCGTCGAACGCCTCGACAATCCGTTGTGCGGCAAGGGCCGGCGTCAGGTCGCCGGAGGCGACCTGAGCCTCGACGTCGTGGCGGATCGCCTTCACCGAGGTGCTCGATGCCAGCCTGGACAACACGGTGTCCTGCACCATCGCCCAGGTCCAGTCGATCTGCTGCCGGGTGCGTCGCGCCTCGAACTGGCCCGCACGCTCGAGCACCTTCTTGTGGTGGCACACCGCATCCCAGTATTCGTCGACACCGGTGTTCTCCAACGCGCTCATGGTCAGCACGGGTGGCACCCACAGCGCGTCGTGCGGGTAGATCAGCTTCAGCGCGTTCTTCAGTTCGCGCGCAGCGGCTTTCGCCTCGTTGAGGTGTTTGCCGTCGGCCTTGTTGACCACCACGACGTCGGCGAGCTCCAGCACACCCTTCTTGATGCCCTGCAACGAATCCCCGGTGCGGGCCAGGGTGAGGAAGCTGAAGGTGTCGACCATGTTGGCGACGGCCACCTCGGACTGGCCGACACCCACCGTTTCCACCAGCACCACGTCGTAGCCGGCGGCCTCCACCAGCACGATGGTCTCCCGCGTCGCCTTGGTCACCCCACCCAGGGTGCCGGACGTCGGTGACGGTCGAACGTAACCGTTTGCCTCACCGGACAACCGGGCCATGCGGGTCTTGTCGCCCAGGATGGAGCCGCCGGTCCGCGTCGACGACGGATCCACCGCGAGCACGGCCACCCGGTGTCCCAGCTCGATGAGGTGCATGCCGAGGGCTTCGATGGTGGTCGACTTCCCCACCCCGGGCACACCGGTGATGCCGACCCGAAACGAGTTGCCCGCCTTGGGAGTCAGGCGCAACAACAGTTCCTGGGCGGCCTGCCGATGGTCGGGTCGGGTGGATTCGACCAGGGTGATGGCCCGGGCGAGATCCGCCCGCCGACCACCCAGCACGCCCTCCTCGAGGGCGTCGACGTCGACACGCCGACGCGCCACCGGGGTGGGCCGTGATTGTTCGGCCATCACTCGCCGGCAACCCCGGCCAGCTCCAGCCCCAGGTTGTCGGCCAGCTTGCCCACCAGCTCCACCGCCGAATCGGCGATCACGGTGCCCGGCGGGAAGATCGCCGACGCGCCGGCGTCGTAGAGTTCGGCGAAGTCACCCGGCGGGATGACGCCGCCGACGACGATCATGATGTCCGGCCGGCCGACCTCCTCGAGGGCCTTGCGCAGCGCGGGCACCAGGGTGAGGTGACCCGCGGCGAGGGAGGAGACGCCGACGACGTGCACGTCGTTGTCCGCGGCCTGCGCGGCGACCTCCTCCGGCGTGGCGAACAGCGGGCCCACGTCGACGTCGAAGCCGAGGTCGGCGAACGCGGTGGCGATCACCTTCTGTCCGCGGTCGTGGCCGTCCTGACCCATCTTCGCGACCAGGACACGGGGACGCCGCCCCTCGGCCTCGGCGAACTGCCGGACGATCTGCGTCGCCGCGTCGACATTGCTCACGTCGCCCGCCTCATGTCGGTACACCCCGCTGATGGTCTTGATCTCCGCCTGATGGCGACCATAGACCTTTTCCAGCGCATCCGAGATCTCACCGACGGTGGCCTGATGCCGGGCGGCCTCGATGGCCAACGCCATGAGGTTGTTGTCCATGCCGCCCTCGCCGCTGCCGGCGGCCCGGGTGAGGTCTTCGAGAGCCTTCTCGACGGCGGCCGGATCACGCTCGGCGCGAAGCCTTTTCAGCTTGTCGAGCTGTTCGGCGCGCACCTTGGAGTTGTCGACCTTGAGGACCTCGATCTCCTCGTCGTCGGCGACCTGGTACTTGTTGACACCGATCAGCGGTTGCTGCCCGGAGTCGATGCGTGCCTGGGTGCGTGCGGCGGCCTCTTCGATGCGCAGCTTGGGCAGGCCCTCGTTGATCGCCTGCGTCATGCCACCGGCCGCTTCGACCTCGGCGATGTGCCCGCGCGCCTTCTCGGCGAGCTGGTAGGTCAGCCACTCCACGTAGTTGGAGCCGGCCCACGGATCGATCGGCCGGGTGGTGCTCGATTCCTGCTGCAGCAGCAGCTGGGTGTTGCGGGCGATCCGCGCGGAGAAGTCGGTGGGCAGCGCGATGGCCTCGTCGAGCGCGTTGGTGTGCAGCGACTGGGTGTGCCCCTGGGTGGCGGCCATCGCCTCCACGCAGGTGCGCGCGACGTTGTTGAACACGTCCTGCGCGGTCAACGACCAGCCCGACGTCTGCGAATGTGTGCGCAGCGACAGCGATTTCGCGTTCTTCGGATCGAACTGCGCGACGAGCTCGCTCCACAGCAGCCGCGCCGCACGCAGCTTGGCCACCTCCATGAAGAAGTTCATGCCGATGCCCCAGAAGAACGAGAGGCGTGGCGCGAACTTGTCGATGTCCAGGCCCGCCTCGAGACCCGCGCGGATGTACTCGACGCCGTCGGCCAGCGTGTAGGCGAGCTCGAGATCGGCCGTGGCCCCGGCTTCTTGGATGTGATAGCCGGAGATCGAGATGGAGTTGAACCGCGGCATCTTCTGGCTGGTGTAGGAGAAGATGTCGGAGATGATCCGCATCGACGGCTTCGGCGGATAGATGTAGGTGTTGCGGACCATGAACTCTTTGAGGATGTCGTTCTGGATGGTCCCGGCCAACTTCTCCGGCGGCACGCCCTGCTCTTCCGCCGCAACGACATACAGCGCCAGGATCGGCAGCACCGCACCGTTCATCGTCATCGACACCGACACGTTGCCGAGGTCGATGCCGTCGAAGAGCTGGCGCATGTCGAGGATCGAATCGATCGCGACACCGGCCATGCCGACGTCACCGGCGACGCGCGGGTGATCCGAGTCGTAGCCGCGGTGGGTGGCGAGGTCGAAGGCCACCGACAGACCCTTCTGCCCGGCCGCGAGGTTGCGTCGGTAGAAGGCGTTGGATTCGGCCGCGGTGGAGAAGCCGGCGTACTGCCGGATGGTCCACGGCTGGTTGACGTACATCGTCGGGTACGGCCCGCGGATGAACGGCGCCTCGCCGGGGATGGAGTCCAGCGGATAGGGATGCTCACCGCCGGTGGCGATCGCGTCGCGGTCGGCGCGGGTGTACACCGGCCGGACGTCGATCTGTTCCGGGGTGTTCCACACGCTGTCGTCGGACGCGTCGGCCGACGTGGCCGACGGCACCGGCGGCGCGGCCGAGGCCAGGTCGACGTCGGCGAAGCTCGGGATCGAGCCGGTCTGGGTGGGTTCGGTCTGGGTCATTTCACACTCCCGCCGATGGTGCGGCGCCGGCGGATGCCGGGGCCAGCCGATCGAGAAGGTCACGCAGGGTGCTCACCGCGTCGATACCGACACGCAGCGAGCCGTCGGGTTTGTCCGTCGAGCCGTCCGGCCATTCCTTGTCGGGTCCGGCCAGCAGCACGCGGTCGAGGCCGGCGGCGCGTGCCGCGGCGAGCGCGTCCGGACCGTCGGCGGCATACCGCGCCTTGGTCCCGCAGATCACCGCGATCGGGCTGCCGGCATCTGCGACCGCGGCGGCGATCGCATCGGCCGTCAGCGGGCCGGGGTTGATCGACGAGATACCGCCCGCAGCAAGCAGATTCGCGATAAAGGTGGTGCGGCCGTTGTGCTCGGCGACGGAGCCGAGCGGGAGCAGCAACACCCGCGGACGCTGTCCGTCGGCGGCCAGGATCGCATCCGAGCGGTCCCGCAGCTCCTCGTAGGCACGGCCGACGCGGACCAGTTTCGGTCCCCCGAGCGGCAGATCCGTGGCATTCGCGGTGCCGGCCCCGAGGGGCTTCTCCTCGAGGTTCGGGAACTCGTTGACGCCGGTGACCGCGGTGCGGCGATGGGCGACCGAATCGTCGCGGCGGGCCAGGGCTGCGGAGACGCGATCGGCGATCCATCCGGTGTCGAGTGCCGAGCGGTAGCCGCCGGCGGCCTCGATCTCGGTGAAGAGCGCCCACCCGGCGGCGGCCAGGTCGTCGGTCAGCGACTCGACGAACCACGACCCACCGGCCGGGTCCAGGACACGACCGATGTTGGACTCCTCGAGCAGCAGCAACTGGGTGTTCCGTGCGATGCGCCGCGAGAAGGCCGCGCTCGATGTCCGGCGATCGGCGGGTATCGCGGCGTCGAAGCCGAGCACGGTCACCTGATCGGCCCCACCGACGCCGGCGCCGAACGCGGCAATGGTGGTGCGCAACATGTTGACCCACGGATCACGCTGACTGGCCATGCCGAGGTCGGTGACGCCGTGGGTGACCGCGGCCCCGGCCTCGGGGGTCCCGAGGACCTCGGCGACACGCGCCCAGATGGTACGCAGCGCCCGGTACTTGGCGATGGTGCCGAACTGGTCGTCGTCGGCGGCGAGCGCAAAGGTGATCTGCTGCAACGCCGCCGGCGTCGACAGCCCGGCGGCGGTGAGGTCGCGCAGATGCGCCACGGCGGCCGCGGTGACCAGTCCGAGCTCCAGGGCGTTGTCGGCGCCGGCGGAGGCGAAGTGGGTTCCGTCGACCCGGAACGCCCGCACGCCGACCGGCAGATCGAGGGCCAGCGCGGTGGCGTCGGCCGCGTCGACGGTGGGTTGGTCGGCGAAGGCCGCGGTCAGCGGCGAGAAACCGAACGAGGTCAGCGTCGCCGCGGTCGGTGTGGCGGCGCGCGGCGAGGCGTCGGCGGCGGCGCGGGCCGCGAGCAGTGCGCGCGCGGCCGCGATGCCGTCGGCACCGGCGTCCAGCGTCACCGGGATGAGGTCGAGGTAGACGCTCTCGAGCACGGCGGCCAGGTCGTCGACGCCGATGCCCGCGCCGATGCGCAACCACAGCCCGCTCGCCCCGTTCTCAAGCGCCGAGAGGATCGCCTCGTTGGTGTCGGCGGGCGCGGTGTCGTCGTCGCCGAAGCGCTCGGTGACCCGCCACCCCATGGTGACGTCACGATGCGCATCGGCTCCGCGGACGAACGGGAAGGCTCCCGGCAGACCGGGTTCGGCGGTCTCGTCGCGGCGGGTGTAGAGGGGTCGGACGGTGAGGCCGTCGAGCGTCTCGGTCGAGAGCAATGCCTCGGGGGTGTCCGGGAGTTCTTCGGCGGTGACCCGCCGGGCCTTGGCCAGCACCGCGCCGGCGGCGTCGGACCAGGCCGCGTAGGCCTCGTCGAGCGACCGCCCCGATCCGGAACCGGGTTGTGTGGTCTGCGGCATGAGCGTGTCGCACCTCCGTGATACCCGACCCGGGTGCGGGCCGTGCGAGCCGAGAGTTCCTGTCTTTGGACAGTAGCCGAACGATCGCTCGGGACTCACATTGCGGTCGGTGTTGTGAGAGGTGTCACCCCTGGCTCGCATGGATTTCAGCAGGTAGAACCACGGGTAGAGTAGCCGGGTGCCCGTGGAGACCCTGCCGCCGTCGACGCGACGTCGCGTGGATCCCCGGGTCCTGCGGCGTGCGCTGGCGTTCTGCGCGGTCGTCGCGGTGATCTTGACCTGTTCCTATCTGGTGCCGTTCCCGTCGGTGACGAATGTCCGCGTCTGGGGTGAGTCGCTCGGCCCGTGGTTCGCCTGGGCGTTCTTCGCCGCCTACGCGGTGATCACGATCGGGCCCATCCCCCGCTCGGCGTTCACCGTGATGTCCGGTGTCCTGTTCGGTCCGGTGGTGGGCTTCACCGGGGCGATGATCGCGTCGTCGATTGCGGCCGTGGCCGCGTTCTGGCTGGCGCGGACCCTCGGGCGTGAGCGGGTGCGCCCATACCTGAAGAAGCCGGTGGCCCGGGCCATCGACTACCGCCTGGAACGCCGGGGCTGGCTCGCGGTGGGGTCGTTACGACTGATCGCCGCCTGCCCCTTCTCGGTGGCCAACTACTGCTCGGGGCTGTCGTCGGTTCGGACGATCCCGTACGCCGTCGCGAGCGTTGTGGGGATGGCGCCGGGAACCGCTGCGGTGGTGTTCCTCGGCGACGCGTTGACCGGAGAGCGCAATCCCCTGCTGCTGCTCCTGAGTGCGGCACTGTTCGCGGTGGGTGTGATCGGGTTGCTGCTCGATGCGCGATTGCCGGTCGTGAGCACACCCACATCAAGACCCCTGCCCTGATCTCCCAAAATCAAGTCCTTGGACTAGATATCGACTTATCAATCTTTTTTCCTTGATACTTGTGAATCAAGTAAGTAGGCTTGACTCGGGATGCCGGAACGAGTCAGGGGGCAGAGTGTTCGTGATGACCGTCGACCAGCGGGGCAGCCGTGACGACGTGGACCGCGTGGACGCGCTGCTCGACGCGATCTCCGGGGTCCCGGTCGTGCGCGGCTTCGAGCGCACCGCCGGAGACGAGGTGCAGGCCGTCGCCGACGATCCGGCGGCCGTCGCCCGACTGTGCATCGACCTGACCACCGACGGCCACTGGAGTGTCGGCGTCGGCGTCGGCGACGTCGAACAACCGTTGCCGGCGTCCACCCGCGCCGGTCGCGGTCCGGCCTTCGAGTACGCGCGCGCCGCGGTGGAGTCCGCGAAATCACAGCGCATCCCGCTGGTGGTGCGCGGGGACGAGAGCCCGTGGTGCACGCACGCACAAACGGCCGCACGCCTCCTCGCCGACACCGTCGCGGCACGCAGCGAAGCAGGGTCCGAGGCGGTCGCGCTGATGCGGTCGGGGATCACCCAGTCCGAGGCGGCCGCCCGCCTCGGGATCAGTCCCCAGGCGATGTCGCAGCGTTTACGGAGTGCGCGCTGGGATATCGAGGACGACGCCTACGCGCTGTTGACCGACCTGTTCCGGCTCGCCGATGCCGGCACCTCGGACGGCGTCGCATGATCGGCGCCGCGATCGCGTTTCTCGTCGCCACCGCACTTGTGCCGGTGGTACCGACGGCCATGCGGCGCCTCGTGGGGACCGAACCCCATTCGCGGGCGGGCACGATCCTCGATGCCGGGACGGTGGCCGCGATGATCATCCTGTCCGGTGTCGCTGCGCTGCTGGCGGTCGCCGGCGGACCGGCCACGGGTGCGGGACGTGTCGTGGCCGCGTGCGGCGCCGCGGCGGCCGCGGTGATCGGTGGTGGTTTCGTCGTCCGACTGGTCCTACGGGCGGGCGGGGTCATCCGACAGTCCCCGACCCCATACGACGGCCCGCTGCGCGGCGGGCGGGTGATCGGCTACCTCGAGCGCGCGGCGGTGGCCGCCACCCTGCTGTCCGGATGGCCCGAGGGACTCGCGGTGATCCTCGCGGTCAAGAGCCTCGCCCGTTACCCCGAGCTCAGGGCTCCGCACGCCAGCGAGCAGTACATCATGGGCACCTTCGCGTCGGTGCTCTGGGCGGCCGGGATGTCCGGCGTCGGGTATCTCATCCTGCACTGAGTTGTACGCATCCCTCGAATCGGCTCCGGGACAGTCGATCTCGATGCGGCGCCTCGCTCGGAGCCTGATCCGCAGA
This sequence comes from Gordonia sp. NPDC003424, assembly GCF_053588655.1. NCBI lineage: Bacteria > Bacillati > Actinomycetota > Actinomycetes > Mycobacteriales > Gordoniaceae > Gordonia > Gordonia sp. NPDC003424. Next base: position 147,742 of record NZ_JBSFQJ010000006.1, on the reverse strand, counting down.
GTCGCCACACCCCGCTGATCGAGTAAGGCCCCGAGCTTGCGAGGGTCCGCATCGAGATCTCGTTCACCGTTGATCTCGACCAGCGAAAAGGGCTGTGACACAGAGCCCGAGAGGCGAGGCGAGTCCTCGAGTCGGTCAGCGACCTGCTTCCGGCGGCGCCCACACCGGCTCCGCCGGATTCGGCTGCGCCAGCGCAGGTGCCGCGTCGTAGGGCAACTCCCGGCCGGCGCCGACCCTGGGGTCGGGTTCCACCGGCTTGCGGGCCACCGCCTCGGCCTCGGCAACGGCCTGGGCCACCTTGGGGTCCGACGACAGCGAGAACCAGTCCTCGGTCTCGGACTCGTCGACCTCGGCGGGCCCGTCGTCGTGCGCCGGCTCGTATCGGAAGACACCGTCGGCACCCTGGACCCCAAAGGATTTCGCGAACCCCTGCAGCGCCGACCCGAAATCGGTTGGCACCACCCAGACTTTGGAGGCCTGCCCCTTCGCCATCTCCGGGATCTGCTGCAGGTACTGGTAGGCCAGCACCTCCGGTGTCGGCCGGCTGCCCTTGATGGCCGCGAACGTCTTCTCGATGGCCTTGGCCTCGCCCTGCGCCTTCAGGTACGCGGCCGCCCGGTCACCCTGGGCACGCAGGATGCGGGATTGCCGCTCGGCCTCGGCCGACAGGATGGCAGCCTGCTTGGCACCCTCGGCCGCGAGGATCTGGCTCTGCTTGTTTCCCTCGGCGGTCTTGATGGCCGACTCTCGTTGACCCTCGGCCGCGAGGATGGTCGCCCGCTTCTCACGGTCGGCCTTCATCTGCTTCTCCATCGACTCCTGGATCGACGGCGGCGGCATGATCGACTTCAGCTCCACCCGCGAGACCCGCAGCCCCCAGCGTCCGGTGGCCTCGTCGAGGACCCCGCGCAGTTGGCTGTTGATGGAGTCGCGCGAGGTCAGTGTCTCCTCGAGGGTCATGCCACCGACCACGTTGCGCAGCGTGGTGATGGTCAGCTGCTCCACACCGGCGATGTAGTTGTCGATCTCGTAGACCGCCGCCTGCGGATTGGTCACCTGGAAGTAGACGACGGTGTCGATCGAGAGCGTCAGGTTGTCCTCGGTGATCACCGGTTGCGGCGGGAAGGACACCACCCGCTCACGGATGTCGACACGCGCGCGCACGCGGTCGATGAACGGCACCAGCAACGTCAACTGTCCCGAGACCGTGCGCGTGTACCGACCCAGACGCTCGATCACCGCCGCCTCGGCCTGCGGGATCAGCGCGACGGACTTGACCAGCACCGTCACGACGAGCAGCACCAGCAGCACCAGGACAATCAGCGCGAGATACGAATACTCCATGTTCCCCTACCCTTTCCAGACGATGGCGGTGGCGCCGTCGATCTGCACGACAGTCACCTCGGTGCCGGGCTCGATCACCTCACCCGGCGTCACCGTCCGGGCCGACCAGACGTCGCCACCGATCTTCACGCGGCCGTCATGCTGATCGACCCGTTCGGTGACCAACGCGTGCCGGCCCTCGAGGGCCTCCGCATTGGTCAACAACCGGGGTCGAGACTGCATATGTCGCTTGGCAACCGGCCGCACGGTGGCCAACAGCAGCACCGACACGACGGCGAACACGACACCGTCCACCCACAGCGGTGGCTCGAAGATCGCGTCGGTCGCGGCCGCGGCCAGCGCACCGCCACCCAGCATGAGCAATACGAGATCCCCGATGAACATCTCCGCGCCCACCAGGACGATCGCCACCGCCAGCCACAACAATGCGGTCATGAGACCAGTGTGCCAGAACACACGGACACGCAGCGGCCGCTCAGCGGTCGGAGTCGGCCGCCGTCACGAAATCGATCAGTTCTTCCACCGACCGCAACAGGTCCGTCTCCAGATCGCGGAAGTCCCGGACCCCCGCCAACACCCGTCGCCACCCATCTTGCGGTGTCCCCCAATGCAATTCGCGGCAGATCCCGGTCTTCCAGTCGGTGCCGCGGGGAATCGTCGGCCAGGCCGGAATCCGTACCGACGCCGGTTTCACCGCCTGCCAGATGTCGATGTACGGGTGGCCGCACACCAGGACGTGCTCACCGACGCGTTCGGTCAGCCGCATCTCCTTGGAACCAGCGACCAGATGGTCCACCAGGATGCCGGCGTGCCGGTTGGCGGCCGGTTCGAACGCGGCGAGCGCCGCGTCGAGGTTGTCGAGACCGTCGAGGCTCTCCACGACGATGCCCTCCGCGCGCAGGTCGTCACCCCAGACACGCTCGACCAGCGTCGCATCGTGCACGCCCTCCACGAATATGCGGCTGGCCCTGGCGGTACGGGCACGGGCCTGCGCGGCGACTCGCGATCCGGATGCGGTGGTGGTGCGCGCCTGCGGACCACGGCCCTTGGGCCGCACCAGCGTGACCGGTTTGCCGTCGATCAGGAAGGCGGCGGGATGCATCAGGAAAACCCGGGTGGCGCCGCGCCGGTCCTCGAGCCGGACGAGGTCACCCGAATAGCTCTTCTCGAGCCCCACTATCGCGCCACAGAAGCCGGAGGCCGCGTCCTCCACGACGAGGTCGCGCTCGGCGGCCACCTCCGGGGCTCGCGGCTTGGCACGGCGCGGGCTCGCCAGCACGTCACGCCCGTAGCCGCCGTATCGAGCGTGTCGAGATAGTTCGTCGGTCACGGGTGCCCACCGTACGGTGTGTGCCGCCCGATCCCCGGTGAGCCACGCCGGGTTCGGTGCGATCCGATCGGCTGGCCTATCCTGAAAACCCTATGACCAGCACGGCACACCCATGACCAGCACCGGCCTCATCGTGTCCGGCCCGCCCGCGTGGCCGGGCTGCGCACTGGGCTCGTGGGCCGCGGCGTGGCGGGCCGGCCGGTGCGCACCCGACGACGTGACCGACACCTTGACCGAGTTCGCCGACGACCACGAGATCTTCGACGCGACAGGCCTCCTGGGCGAACTGCGCGGCGTGGACACCCGGCTGAATCTGTTGACGCTGCTGCGACGCGCGACGACCTTCGAGGTCCGGCTTCCGACTGCCGGTGATCCCCAAGGCCTTCCGCCCGATGCCGCGACCGCCGCCGCGCTCGACGCCGGCGAGACCCTGCTCCTGCACGAGTCGAGCGCGTTCCCGCTCGCCCTGGTGCCCACCCGAACCGTCGACGGCGTCTGCCGGTGGACCGTCCACCGCTACGCGTGTGCCGTTGCATGGCGCCAGCCCACGCCGCTGGGCGAGGTCGAATACGAACTACGCGAAGCGATCCGGGACACCGCCTCGATCATCGGCGGGCTCGGGTCGACCGGCGCACGGGTGAACCCGACCGAGTTGCGGTCGGCGCTCGCGCAGCTCACCCGGCGCAACCAGGTGGTGCTCCCGCCCCACGACGACATGCGCGCCACGCGGGTCATCGACTCGGCCGCACAGGTCGAGGCGATCGTCACGCTCAGCGGCGCGCACGCACCGACGTTCGGGGTCGCCGCACCGCATCTCGACCATGCGGACGGCCGGCTACGACGACTGGCCGCACTCGCCCGCGGCGCGCGGGCGGCCGCCGTCAACACGGTGATCGTGGAGCTACTGCCCGTCGATCGCTGACGACCCTTCGGTCACTCGGCCAGCTTCGCCACCGCCTGGGCCCAGAGGAAGTACTTGTTGGTGCCGAGATCTTTGACCGTCTTGATGTTGAAGGCCTGCGCCAGCAGGTCGGCGTCGGCGTCGGTCACTCCCTGCAGGGATGCGACCGGTGCATTCGCGAGCTCATCGATCGATTTGTCTTCATACGACTTGTCGAACTTGTCGGCCAGCGACATCGCTGTCTCCTGTCTGCGGTCCACCGGTCGCGGTCATCGTCGCCACGACCACTGGCCATGATGTCAGTCACGGAACCCGGCCGCAGGGACTTCGGCCGAGTCATCGGTCGCGGATCACCCAGTCGCACTGGACAAATCGGACAACAGATCAGGGTCGCGAGGTGACCGGACGCCGGGCCGGTTCACAACACCGTGGGCGGCACGGAGATCCGTTGTCGGCGCAGCCGAGCGGGGGGTCGATGGCGAACTCGCCGAGCGGGATGTCACCGTCCCGATAGCGCTCGACGAGATCGACGACCAGCTCGGCGAACCGGGCATCGGCGCCCGCGGTGTCGGCACGCACGAAGTCCATCCCGAGTTCGGCGGCCTTGTCCCGCGCCTCGTTGTCGAGGTCCCACACCACCTCGAGATGGTCGGACACGAATCCGACCGGCGCCACGATCACCTGCCGAACACCTTGTGCCGCCAGTTTTTCCAGGTGATCGCAGATGTCCGGTTCCCGCCACGGGACCTGCGGCGGGCCCGACCGGGACTGCCAGACCTGGTCGAAGTCGTCGCCGCATCCGGCCGCCGCGGAGACGGCGGCCGACGCCGCCCACACCTGCCGACTGTAAAGGTCGCCGCCCTGGCCGGGCGGTCCGCCGGTGTGATCGGCGGCCAGCGGGATCGAGTGCGCGGTGAACACCAGTCGTGGCGGTGTTGCGGTGTCCGGCAGCATCTTTCGTGCACGGTTCACCGCGTCGGCGCACATCCGGACGAAGAGCGGCTCGTGCCAGAAGTGCGGCAGCTTGCGCAGCATCATCGGCTCGTCGGCGATCTCGGGCACCCGCGTGGCCACGGCGGTCAGGGCCCGCCCGATGTCCTCGTGGTACTGCCGGCAGCCCGAGTAGCCGCCCCACGCCGAGGTGGGGAACACCAGCACCCGGCGATGGCCGGCGCGATACATCTGTTCGACGGTGTCCTCCACCATCGGATGCCAGTTGCGGTTGCCGAAGAACACCGGCAGGTCGATACCGCGCTCGGCGAGCACCGCCCGCAGACCGTCGATCAGTTCGAGATTGAGCCGGTTGATCGGCGAGACGCCACCGAAATGGAGGTAGTGCTCGGCGACCTCGTCGAGCCGTTCGGGCGGCACTCCCCGACCGCGCGTCACGTTCTCCAGGAACGGGCGCACGTCGTCGGGCTTGTCGGGCCCACCGAAGGAGAGGACGAGTACCGCGTCGAACTGCTCGCCGGTGAGGGTCATCCCAACATGTTCTCGGGGAACCACGTGTTGTGGCTCGCACCACCGTCGACGTACACGATCGAGCCGGTGGTGCCGGGCAGGAAGTCCGAGAGCAGGGCGCACACGCTGGTGCCGACGACCTCCGGGTTGTTGACGTCCCAACCGATCGGCGACGCGCCGTCCCAGTACTCGTTGAGCATGTTCAGCTTCTTGGCGTCGTCGGTCGCCGTGCCCGAGATCGCTTTCGCGGCAAGGGTTTTGATCGGTCCGGCGGCGACCAGGTTGGAGCGGATCCGCTTGGCGTAGCCGACCTCGCGCGCCACGTAACGGTTGACCGATTCCAGCGCCGCCTTGGCCACGCCCATCCAGTTGTATTCGGGCATGGCGGTGCGCGGGTCGAAGTCCATGCCGACGATGGAGCCACGCTCATTCATCACCGGCAGCACGGCCCGGGCCAGGGAGGCGTAGCTCCACGCGGAGATCTCAAATGCCTTGGACACGTCGGGGCCCGGGCCGTCGAGGAACGGCACCGCGTCGGGGCCCATCAGGGTCTTCGGCGCGAACGCGATCGAGTGCACCACACCGTCGACGCCCTGCGGCGCGAGTTCGCGGACCTTGTCCGCCAGTGCGCCGAGGCTCTCCTCGTCGGTGACGTCGAGCGGGATCGCCGCCGGCACCTCCTGCGGTAGGCGCTTGGCGATGCGGTCGATGAGTCGCAGCCGTTCCGGGATGCCGGTGATGATCACCGTCGCGCCCTGCTCCTGGGCGACCTTGGCGGTGGAGAACGCGATCGAGGCGTCGGTGATGATGCCGGTGACGAGGACGGTCTTGCCGTCGAGAATGCCAGTCATTACATGTGCTCCTGTCAGTTACCCATGCCCATGCCGCCGTCGACCGGAATCACCGCGCCGGTGATGTAGCCGGCCTGATCGGAGGCGAGGAAGCTGATGGCGGCGGCGACGTCCTCCGGCTTGCCGGTGTGGCCGAGCGGGATGGCCTGCTTGGCCATCTCGATGTACTTGTCTTCCATCTCCGCGGTCATGTCGGTGTCGATGAAACCGGGTGCGACGACGTTCGCGGTGATGTTGCGGGACCCCAACTCCCGCGCGATGGACCGCGCGAGGCCGATGATGCCGGCCTTGGACGCCGCGTAGTTGGCCTGCCCGGGGACACCGGACATCGCGACTACCGACCCGAGGAAGATCATCCGGCCCCACTTGGCGCGCTGCATGCCCTTGGTGGCGCGCTTGGCGCAGCGGAAGGCGCCGGTCAGGTTGGCGTCGACGACCTTCTCGAAGGAATCCTCGGAGAGGCGCATGAGCAGCATGTTGTCGGTGATGCCGGCATTGGCCACGAGCACCTCGACCGGGCCCTGATGTTCGGCGACCTCGTCGAAGGCGCGCTCGACCGACGCGTTGTCGGTGACGTCGCACTGCACCCCGAACAGCCCTTCGGGGGCACCGGAACCGCGGTGGGTGACGGCGACCTTGTGTCCGTCGGCGGCCAGGCGCCTCGCGACGGCCAGACCGATGCCGCGGTTACCGCCGGTCACCAGGACGGATCGAGAAACCTGTCCAACAGCGTTGTCTTCGGGGTTGCTTTCTGCCATGTGGGAAAACCCTATCGGTTGCCGAGAACGGGATCGTGGTCAGGGCAGGCGGTTCACGGGAGGCGGCGGTTGATCGCCAAGGCCGCGAACGCCGAGACCAGCGCCAGCAAGGTGCCGGCGATCAGCCAGGGCCGGGAATTGTCTCCGCGGCGCTTCTCGTAGCCGATCTGTTGTTGCAGCGTCTCGTAGACCTTGTTGAGTTCGTCGAGGCTGGCGGCGGTGAAGAACTGCCCACCCGACAGGTTCGCGATCTTGCGCAGCGAATCGTCGTCGACGGGCACCGGCACCTGATCGCCCTCGAGGTCGACGGTGCCGCTCATGGTGCCGAAGGAGATCGTCGAGATGGGGATCTTCTCCTCCTTGGCCTTGCGGGCCGCGGTGAACGCGCCGCGCGGATCGTCCGGGTCGTCGGGCACGGTTTCCTTACCGTCGGACAGCAGCACGATGCGGGCCGGCGGGGCCACGTTGGTGCCGCCGAGCACGGCGTTGAGGGTCTGGATCTGCTGGATCGCGGCGAAGATCCCCTCGCCGGTCGCGGTCTTGTCGTCGAGCCGGAGTTTGTCGATCGCCGCTTTGGTGGCGTTGTGGTCGGGGGTCGGCGACACCAGCGTGGCCGCCGTGCCGGCGAACGAGATGAGGCCGAGGTTGATGCCGTCGGTGAGTTCGTCGGCGAACTTCTTGGCGGCGGCCTGGGCCGCCTTGATCCGCGACGGCGCGACATCGGTCGCGTTCATCGACCGCGACACGTCGATCACCAGGATCACCGTCGCCTTGTTGCGGGGCACCTTGCGGTCGGCCTGCGGGCCGGCCATGGCGACGGTGAGCAGCGCCAGCGACACCAGCAACACCGCGATGGGCACATGCCGCCAGCGATTGGGCTTGTCCGGCGCGACCCGGTTCAGCAGGTCGAGGTTGGCGAAGCGCAGCGCACGCTTGCGGCGCATCCGCTGGACATACCAGTAGGCGACGCCCAGGCCGATGACGACAACGAACAGCAGGAGCCACCATGGGCTCGCGAGAATCGACACCCTCGGCTCACCCGACTCCGGCGGCCAGGCCGCGTCGACGCCGGGCCACGAACTTCACCGTGTCGGTGATCCAGTCGCGGTCGGTGGACAGGGACAGCACCGGACCGCCGCAGCTGCGGATGGTGCGGTGCACCTTCTGCTGATGTGCCCGGGCGGCGGCGGCGAAGTCCCGACGGATCGCGGGCGTCACGGTGATCTCCCGGATCTCGCCGGACTCCGCGTCGGCGAGGGTGACCTCGCCGATGTCGGGCAGATCGAGATCACGCGGGTCGAGGACCTCCACCGCGAGCAGCTCGTGATGGGCACCGATCGCCCGCAGCGAGCGTTCCCAGTCGACGGGGCCGAGGAAGTCGCTGATGATGACCGCGAGGCCGCGACGGCGCTGCGGGCGACGCAGCGCCTCGATCCCGGCGTGCAGATCACCCCGCACCCCGCTTGACGCCCGGGTGGTGGTCGCGATGGCCTTGAGGAGGTTCTGCGCGTGTGCGCGGCCGGCCCGCGCCGGTACCCGGACGAGGTTGTCGCCGGTGACGATGACGGCACCGTGGCGGTTGCCGCCGCCGGAGGTCAGGTGCACCAGCGCGGCGGCGGCGGCCACCGCGAGATCGCGCTTGGTGCAGTTCACCGTGCCGAAGTCGAGACTCGCCGAGGCGTCGACGACCAGCCAGGTCTCCAGCTCACGGTCGGCGATCATCTGCCGGACGTGGGGTTGGGTGGTGCGCGCGGTGACCGACCACTCCATCCGGCGGATGTCGTCGCCGGGCTGGTACGCCCGTGCCTCTCCGGGCTCCGAGCCCGGCCCCGGGATCAGCCCCAGGTGCTCCCCCTGCAGCACACCGTCGAGCTTGCGGCGGACGGACAGCTCCAGGGTCTTCAGCGCCGCGGTCAGCTGCGGCTCGGACAGCAGGCCGGCGCCCAGCGACGGCAGATCGCTATTGGCCGGCATACCGTGGCTGGTTCGCGGGCGCCTGGTTGACCGGCGTCTGGTTCGGCGCCTGGTTCACCGGCATACCGTTGGGCTGCCCAGCCTGCGGATGCGCCGGCTGCGGCTGCCCATTGTTCGGCGAATGCTGTTGTGGTGCTTGCTGATTCGGCGGCTGGTTGGCGGCCGGCGGTTGCGCCCCGTTCGGATAGGCGGCGGGCATCACCGGCTGCGCACCGACCTGCGGCAGACCGACGGTCTGCAGCACCCGGGTGATCACCTGGTCGGCGTCGACCTCGTCGGCCAGGGCGTCGTAGGAGAGCACCAGCCGGTGACGCATGACGTCCGGGACGATCTCGACGACGTCGGCCGGGATCACATAGTCGCGTCCGCGGATGAGGGCCAGGGCGCGCGCGGCGGCGACGATGCCCAGGGTGGCGCGCGGCGACGCCCCGTAGGACAGCCAGGCCGCGACGTCGGTCATGCCGAGTTCGGCGGGCCGTCGGGTGGCGTTGATGACGCGCACCACGTAGTCGACCAGCGCGTGGTGGACGAACACGTTGGCGGCGATCTTCTGGAGGCGGATCATCGTCTCCGGTTCGAGCACCTGCGACGCCGTCGGCGGCACGTTGCCCATCCGGTAGACGATCTCGCGCTCCTCCTCGACCGTCGGGTAGTCGACGAGGACCTTGAACAGGAATCGGTCGCGCTGCGCCTCGGGCAGCGGGTAGACGCCCTCGTTCTCGATGGGGTTCTGCGTCGCCATGACGAGGAACGGATCGGGCATCGGGTAGGTGGTGCCGCCGATGGACACGTGGCGCTCGGCCATCACCTCGAGCAGCGCCGACTGCACCTTGGCGGGTGCGCGGTTGATCTCGTCGGCGAGCAGGAAGTTGGCGACCACGGGACCGAGTTCGGTGTCGAACTCCTCGCGACCCTGCCGGTAGATACGGGTACCGATGAGGTCGGTGGGCACCAGGTCGGGAGTGAACTGGACGCGGGAGAACGAGCCGCCGACCACCGTCGCGAAGGTCTCCACCGCGAGCGTCTTCGCGACACCGGGAACACCCTCGAGCAGGATGTGGCCACGGGCGAGGAGCCCGACCAGGATGCGCTCGACGAGCTGATCCTGTCCGACGATGACGCGTTTGACCTCGTAGATCGCGCGCTCCAACAGCTTGACGTCAGCCTCGGACAGCGCCACCGCCGCGTCTCGTTCCGCGTTGTCGGTGTGGGGTTGCGAAGAGGTCAACCGGTACTCCTGTTCATCGACGTAGTGCGTCCGGACCGCCGGGTCCGGGCGTCTTCGATGTCCGGGCGTCTGAGGTCCGGGCATGTCGGGGCGAACTTTGCTGCCAGGGTAGTCGCGTCGCCTGAAAAGTGACCAAGAAGGGTCCGGCGCCGGGAAATGCGAACGACGGCTCAGAGCAGCCGCACGACGTTCGGCATGGCACCGTCTGTGCGCAGCGGCGACACCTTGACCACCGAACCCGACTGCGGCGCCTCGACCATCTTGTTGTCGCCGAGGTACAGCGCCACGTGCTGGCTGGCGTTGGCCCCGTAGAAGATCATGTCGCCGCGCTGGATCTGCGACAGCGGGACCTGCGGCCCGGATGTGTACTGGTAGCCGGTGTAGTGCGGGAGTTCGATGCCGACACCCGCGAAGGCGTAGATCATCAGTCCCGAGCAGTCGAAGCCGATCTTGTTGTAGTCGCCGTAGCTGTCGGCCACGCCACCGTCCCGGATGCCGCGGGTCGGCCCGTTCGCGTCGCCGCCGCCCCACGCGTAGGGCACGTTGAGCTGCGACAACGCGCGGTTGACCACGATCTCCACGGCCTGCGGGCCGCGCAGACCGGGACGTACCATCCCGCCGCCGGAGCTGCCGAACAGGGAGCCGAGGCTGCCGGTGCTCAGCACCGAGCTCAGCGAGTCGGCTCCGCTTCCGGTCATGTCGGACCCGCCGACGCCGAGTTCGTCGAGCAACTGTGAGTGCGGGATCTGCTGCTGTCCGACCAGGCCGGCGAGAATCTTCTGCCCGACGTCGAGGGCGAGCTTGGCGGCCGCCTCGGCTGCCACGGCCAGCGCCTGATTGTCGCCGCCCGCGGTCGGGGTGGTGCCCGGTCCGAGGGTCGTCGTACCGGCCGGCGGCAAGGCCGGAATGCCTGCCTGACCCGGGAAGAGGTTGGAGAGCAGGTCGTTCATCGACGGTGCTTCGACCTGCCGCTTCGGCGCGACGCCGCGCAGTTTGTCGAGCGAGGACTGGATCTCGTCACGCTTGCGGATCAGCTGCGTGCGCCGCTGCTGTTCGGAGGCCACCGCCGACCGTGCGGCCGCGAAGGCGGAAATCGCGTCGTCCTTGCGGGTCGCCGCGCTGCGTGCGGCGAAATCGGCCTGTCGCCGGGTCGCCTCGACGGCGGCCACCCGATTGGCGCGCTGATTCCGCGCGACCTGCAGCTTGTCGATGGTGTCGCGCTGCTGCTGGCCGACCCGATCGACGACGGTGACGCGGTCGAGAACGCTCTGCGGATTGTCCGACGACACGTAGTCGGTCATCGAGCCCTGGGAACCGCCGTGCCGATAGACGTCGCGGGCGAAGTTGTCGAACGCCGACTGGGCGGCATTGACCGCCCTGGTCGCCGAGGTCAGCTCACGCTTGGCTCCCTGGGCCGCCACCGACGCCAGATGCTGCGCCGCCAGCGAATTCTGGTAGTCGACCAGCGCTCGGTTGACGGTCTCCTGCTTGACCGCGACGGCGTTGTCGAGATCGGCGATGTTCTGATTCGCGGTGGCGATCTGATTGATCAGCGCCGCGGCACCCGACTTCTTCACCGGTGTCGCGTCCGCGCCTCCCACACCGAGCGCGGATCCCATGCCGGCGATCATCACGAGCGCGCAGATGCGCGCGAGCGGTCGCACCCGCGGTCTCCCACGCGCCTCACCCGTTAGCCGTCGCCTCACGAGAACTCCCTTGTCGTTCACGGCACCATGCATCACATGTGACGCTCACGAGCTCTGTCGCATCACACGTGACTACAGAACCGTACGTCACATCGAACACAGGGGAAAACAATCGTCACGAATTACATCAGCGTGATTACCAGCGGAAACAGGTGTGAACTGGTCAAAAGACCCACCTGATCGAGAGGTCTCGAATTTGTCACGACGGACCGAAATCGTCGGTCTCGGCGGTCGGGACGAACCGCGCGACCGATGAGGTGGCCGTGCTCAGTGCTCCGGGTGAGACCGGGTGTCCGGGTCGTTCGCCGGCGCGTCGCTCGGCGCGGCGGATTCGCCGGGTCCGGCTGCCGACTGCCCGACCAGCTCGGGGTCCGCTCCCGACGTGCGCGGCCCGGCCGCACGCGCCCGCACCTGCCGCATGCGCGCGAGGACCGCCCCGATCACGACGACGATGATGAGCACGAGCGAGATGACGGTCCAGTTGAGCGATGGACCCGACATCTGGTCCCACATCTTCTGTGCGGCCTGCGGCGGATTGGTGAGGGTCAGGTTCTCGGTCGCCTGCTCCTGGTCCACGCGGCTGAAATCCGGCGATGCGCTGCCCACCGAGTCGGGTCCGAGCACCATCACCGTGCCACCCACCTCGGACTGCAGCTGGGTGGCGATGTCGCGGTAGTAGGTGAACTTGGGCTGCCGCTGTTCGAGCACGACGATGCTCACCTGATAGCCGTCGTGCTTGGCGTCGGCGACGACCGTGCGAAGGCCCGGGACGTCGGAGGGGGTCGACGTGGACACCCCGTCGTCGCGCAGGTCGGCGAGGATCGCGCTCATGTCGACGTCGTCGGGGATGATCGACGGGGCCGGCGTTGCGAGCGGCGGCAGGGCCAGCACATCCTGTGTCGTCGCACCCGTGGTCATCCGGCCATCCTCACGTCGCTCCTGGTATCCCCTCGCAAAACCGAGCACGTTTCGCGAGGATTAAATTCGCACGGACCCCTGGGGCTCGCCAAACCTCCCGATGCACCGTACGACAGAATGGGTGGGTCATCCGCAACCGAGCCCCGATTCGCCGTCCTCCGCGTGTCGAGGGTCCGGGAGCTTGTTAACAGTACGCCCGTACTGTTAACATCGATGGTGTGTCCGGGCCTCCGCACGACCGGTCCCGGAGGACCCATCTGGCCCCGACAGCCGATGGCAGCGAGAAATCCCCGCTGCCGCCAACGCCGACGCAGCCCGTCGGAAGTGAGAAGCAGCCGGCGCGGCCCGCCGGCATCTGAGGAGAGTGGATTAGACGTGAGCAAGGATTCGTTCGGCGCCCAGGGAACCCTTGAGGTGGGCGACAACTCCTACGAGATCTATCGCCTGAGTGCCGTCAAGGGCACCGAGAAACTCCCCTATGCGCTGAAGGTCCTCGCCGAGAACCTGCTGCGCACCGAGGACGGCGCCAACATCACCAAGGAACACATCGAGGCGATCGCCAACTGGGATCCGAACGCCGAACCGAGCATCGAGATCCAGTTCACCCCGGCCCGTGTGATCATGCAGGACTTCACCGGCGTGCCCTGCATCGTCGACCTCGCCACGATGCGTGACGCCGTCAAGGAGCTCGGCGGCGACCCGGACAAGGTGAACCCGCTGGCGCCCGCCGAGATGGTGATCGACCACTCCGTCATCATCGAGGCCTTCGGCAACGCGCAGGCCTTCGAGCGCAACGTCGAGATCGAATATCAGCGCAATGAGGAGCGCTACAAGTTCCTCCGCTGGGGCCAGGGCGCCTTCGACGACTTCCGCGTCGTCCCGCCGGGCACCGGCATCGTCCACCAGGTGAACATCGAGCACCTCGCCCGGTCGATCATGGTCCGTGACGGCGTCGCCTACCCCGACACCTGCATCGGCACCGACTCGCACACCACCATGGAGAACGGCCTGGGCGTGCTGGGCTGGGGCGTCGGCGGTATCGAGGCCGAGGCCGCGATGCTCGGTCAGCCCGTCTCGATGCTCATCCCGCGCGTCGTCGGCTTCAAGCTGACCGGTGCCGCCAAGCCGGGTGTGACCGCCACCGACGTGGTGCTCACCATCACCGACATGCTGCGCAAGCACGGTGTGGTCGGCAAGTTCGTCGAGTTCTACGGCAACGGCGTCGCCGAGGTGCCGCTGGCCAACCGCGCCACCATCGGCAACATGAGCCCCGAGTTCGGCTCCACCTGCGCGATGTTCCCGATCGACGAGGAGACCGTGAACTACCTGCGGCTCACCGGTCGCAGCCGGGAGACCCTCGACCTCGTCGAGGCGTATGCCAAGGAACAGGGCATGTGGCTGGAGAAGGACGCCGCCGAGGCCCAGTACTCCGAGTACATGGAACTCGACCTGTCCACGGTCGTCCCGTCCATCGCCGGCCCGAAGCGCCCGCAGGACCGCATCGAACTCTGGGACGCCAAGAACGCCTTCCGCAAGGACATCCACAACTACGTCGAAGAGGGCAACACCCCGGCCCTGAACGGTGTCGACGAGTCCAACGAAGAGTCGTTCCCGGCGTCCGACGCCCCGTCGATCAGCCCGGACGCGGCCAAGCTCTCCTTCTCCGACGAGGAGCCCGCCCACAACGCCGCGAGGGGCGCCGACGGCCGGCCGTCCAAGCCGGTCAAGGTGTCCTCGCCCGAGCGCGGCGACATGATCCTCGACCACGGCATCGTGACCATCGCGTCGATCACCAGCTGCACCAACACGTCCAACCCGTCGGTCATGCTCGGCGCGGGCCTGCTGGCGAAGAAGGCCGTCGAGAAGGGCCTGACCGCCAAGCCGTGGGTCAAGACCTCCATGGCCCCGGGATCGCAGGTCGTCACCGGCTACTACGACAAGGCCGGACTCTGGCCGTACCTGGAGAAGCTCGGCTTCTTCCTCGTCGGCTACGGCTGCACGACCTGCATCGGCAACTCCGGTCCGCTGCCCGAAGAGATCTCCAAGGCGATCAACGACAACGATCTGACCGCGACCGCGGTGCTGTCGGGTAACCGCAACTTCGAGGGCCGCATCAACCCGGACGTGAAGATGAACTACCTGGCGTCGCCGCCGCTGGTCATCGCCTACGCGATCGCGGGCACCATGGACTTCGACTTCGAGACCGACGCGCTCGGTCAGGACTCCGACGGCAACGACGTCTTCCTCAAGGACATCTGGCCGTCGAACGAGGAGATCCAGGCGACCATCGCCTCGTCGATCTCGGCCGAGCAGTACGCCGCCGACTACGCCGACGTGTTCAAGGGCGACGAGCGCTGGCAGAACCTGCCGACGCCGGACGGCAAGACGTTCGAGTGGGACGACGAGTCGACCTACGTCCGCAAGCCTCCGTACTTCGATGGCATGCAGCTCGAGCCGGAGCCAGTCGCCGACATCAAGGGCGCACGCGTGCTGGCCAAGCTGGGTGACTCGGTGACCACCGACCACATCTCTCCCGCGTCGACCATCAAGCCCGGCACCCCGGCCGCGCAGTACCTCGACGAGCACGGTGTGGCGCGTAAGGACTACAACTCGCTGGGTGCCCGTCGTGGCAACCACGAGGTGATGATCCGGTCCACCTTCGGCAACATCCGCCTGGCCAACCAGCTGGTGGACGTCACCGGCGGCTACACCCGGGACTTCACCAAGGACGATGCACCGCAGTCGTTCATCTACGATGCCGCGCAGAACTACGCCGCGGCCGGCACGCCGCTGGTGGTGCTCGGCGGCAAGGAGTACGGCACCGGATCGTCGCGTGACTGGGCCGCCAAGGGCACCCGGCTGCTGGGCGTCAAGGCGGTCATCACCGAGAGCTTCGAGCGCATCCACCGCTCGAACCTGATCGGCATGGGCGTCATCCCGCTGCAGTTCCCCGAGGGCGAGTCACACAAGTCGCTGGGTCTCGACGGCACCGAGACCTTCGACATCACCGGCATCGAGGAGCTGAACGCGGGCAAGACCCCGAAGACGGTGCACGTCACCGCGACCAAGGCCGACGGCTCGGCCGTCGAGTTCGACGCCAAGGTCCGCATCGACACACCCGGTGAGGCCGACTACTACCGCAACGGAGGCATCCTGCAGTACGTGCTGCGGAACATGATCAAGAGCTGAACGGGGACTCGTAGTGCCCAAGGTCAGCGATGACCGCCTTGCCGCGCGTCGTCGAGAGATTCTCGACGGCGCGCGGCACTGCTTCGCCGAGTACGGCTACGACGGGGCGACGGTCAAACGCATCGAAGAATCCACCGGACTGTCCCGCGGCGCCATCTTCCACCACTACCGCGACAAGGAAGCGCTCTTCCTCGCGCTGGCGCAGGAGGACGCCGCACGCATGGCCGACGTCGCCGCCGAGCAGGGTCTGGTCCAGGTCATGCGCGACATGCTCGCGCGCCCACAGGATTTCGACTGGCTCGGCACCCGCCTGGAAATCGCGCGCAAACTGCGCACCGACCCGTCGTTCCGCGCGGCGTGGCTCGCCCATTCGGGCGATGTCGAACAGGCGACCCTGCGTCGGCTCGAGCGGGGCCGCGAGGCCGGCCGTCTGCGCGACGACGTGCCCACCGATGTGCTGCTGAAGTACCTCGACCTCGTGCTCGACGGCCTCATCACCCGCCTGGCGTCGGGCCAGCCCACCGACGACCTCCACGCGGTGCTCGACCTCGTCGAGGAGTCGGTGCGGGCCGTGCACGCCGACTGACCGCATTTCAGGCCGTTTTCAGGTTTCGGCCGATAGGTTCGACCCATGGATGTGGCGTCTGTCCCGTCGACCGATGCGGCACCCGACGGGGTCTCCCGCCGGACGTTCCTTCGTGGAGCGGTGGGTGTGGGTGGCCTCGCGGCCGCATCATGGGCGGCTTCTCGTCACACCGGACCGGCCGCCGCGGCGACCGCCGGAACCGCCATCGTGATCGGCAGCGGGTTCGGTGGTTCGGTCGCGGCGCTGCGGCTCGGGCAGGCCGGGTTCACGACGACGGTGTTCGAACGCGGCCGCCGGTGGCCGATCCGGGCCGACGGCGACACCTTCGCGACGTTCCTCACTCCCGACAAACGGGCCGCCTGGTTCGGCAGCCCCGCCGGCACAACCTATGCCGCGGCCATTCCGGTCCCGCCGTATCCGGGCGTGCTCGACCACATCATGGGCAACGGGCTCGAGGTGGTCTACGGCGCGGGCGTGGGCGGTGGGTCGCTGGTGTTCGGCTCATTCACCCCCGTGCCACGTCGCCAAGACTTCGAGCGGGTGTTCCCCGCCGCCGCCGACTACGACGAACTCGCCCGGACCTACTATCCGCGGGCCAAGCGCCTACTCGGTGTCTCCCCGTTGCCGAACGACATTCTCGCGCACCCGAACTACACCAGTGCGCGGTCCTGGCTGCCGCTGATCGCCCGGTACGGCGCCGAACCGCACTTCTTCGACTTCGCGATCGACTGGGATCTGGTCCGCGCCGAACTCGCCGGCCGCCGCCGACCGGGGGTGAGCATCGGCGACCTGACCTACGGCGTGAACAGCGGCGCGAAGAAATCCCTCGACCACACCGTGCTGCCCGCCGCAGAACGGACCGGCCGGGTGCGGATCCTGCCCATGCACGAGGTGTTCGACATCCGGGAACGACCGCGCCGCCGCGGTTTCGCGGTGACGGCGAGGGTGCTCGACGACGGCGGCCGGACGATTCGCACGGTGCACGCGGAGGCCGACCACCTGTTCCTTGCCGCCGGGTCCTTCCACACGACCGAGTTGCTGGTCCGGGCCCGCGCGCTGGGGGCCCTGCCGAAGTTGTCCGGACAGATCGGCAACGGGTTCGGCGGCAACGGCGACTTCCTCACGATCCGCCTCAACCCCCGTGAGGACAACGGGATCGTCCAGGGCGGCCCCGGCTACGCCCGCATCTACGAGGACAACCTGCCGGGCGGGCCGGTCTCGATGGTCTACCAGGCCACCCCGCTCCCCAGTCCGCTGGGCAGCACGCTCACCACGCACCTCGTCCAGGTCCACAGCGACGAGCGCGGCACGATCGACTTCGATCACGCGACCCGGCGGGGCGTGCTCACCTATCCGTTCCCGGAGGCAGTCAGCACCCTGGATCGCCGGGCGAATGCCTTCATCGAGCATTTCCACGAACGCACGGAGTTGCGCTTCGGCAACTCCGTCAACGGCATTCCGCTCTCCTCGCGCCTCACCGGATTCGGGTCGGCGAGCAGCTACCACGGCCTGGGCGGTGTGGTGATGGGCGCGGGCGCCTCGATGGACGGCGCGGTCCGTGGGTACGACGACCTGTACGTCGTGGACGGGTCATTCGTGCCCGGTGCGGTGGGGCTGGTCAATCCGTCGCTCACCATCACGGCACTGGCCGAACGCACAATGGACCGTTTCCTGGCACGGCACTGAACTCGTGCCGATCAGTCATTGCTGTTCCCTATCGATGCATTCGACGTGTCCGATGACCGCCGATCTATCGCTCGATATAGCATCTCAGTGATCGGTTTCCGAGCGTGAGGAGTGTCACTTGTTCCCCGGAGTCTTCGCCCAGTCCACACCCGACAAGCCCGCCGTCATCCGCGTGGCCACCGGCGAGCAGCTGACCTATCGGCAGCTCGACGAGAACTCGACGCGACTGGCGAACCATCTGGAATCGCTCGGCCTGCGGCCCGGCGACACCATCGCGATGGTCTCCCGCAACGACCTGCACATGTTCGAGGTCTACTGGGCCGCGCTGCGCAGCGGCCTCTACATCACCGCGATCAACCACCATCTGACGGCCGACGAGACCGATTACATCCTCACCGACTGCGCCGCACAGGTGCTGTTCGCCGACGCCGGTGTCGCCGAGGCGGTTTCACATACCGACGGCATCGCGGCGCTCAGCCGGCCGGGCCACCGTCTGGTGTGGGGCGGCGAGATCCCCGGGTTCGAGTCGTACGAGACGGTCCTCGCGAACGCCTCCGACGCGACGCGCGACGATCAGCCGCGCGGCACCGACATGCTGTATTCGTCCGGGACGACCGGTCGCCCGAAGGGCATCAAGACACCGATGCCGGTCGGCCAGGTCGACGAGGTCCCCGACGCCTACACGGCGATCTTCGCCCCGATGTACGGGTTCGACGCCGACACCGTCTACCTGTCGCCCGCACCGCTGTATCACGCTGCGCCACTTCGATATTGCGGTGTCACCAACTCGGTCGGCGGCACCGTCGCGTTCCTCGACCGGTTCGATCCCGAAACCGCTCTGGCCGCCATCGAGAAATATCACGTGACACACAGCCAGTGGGTGCCGACGATGTTCATCCGGATGCTCAAACTACCGAGCGAGGTGCGCGCCAAGTACGACGTGTCGAGCATGAAACTCGCCGTCCACGCGGCGGCCCCGTGCCCGGTCGACGTCAAGCGGGCGATGATCGAGTGGTGGGGCCCGGTGATCCACGAGTACTACGCGTCGACCGAGGCCGCCGGCGCCACCTTCATCGGACCACAGGAAGCACTGGATCACCCGGGCTCGGTCGGCAAGCCACTGCTCGGCGTCGTGCACATCTGCGACGAGGACGGCGCGGAACTCCCCGTCGGCGAGACGGGATTGGTGTACTTCGAACGCGACGAAATCCCGTTCCAGTACCACAACGACCCGGAGAAGACCCGCAAATCCCAGCATCCGCAGCATGAGAATTGGTCCACCACAGGCGATGTCGGATACGTCGATGCCGACGGCTACCTCTACCTGACCGACCGCAAGGCGTTCATGATCATCTCCGGCGGCGTCAACATCTACCCGCAGGAGGCCGAGAACGTCCTCATCGGCCATCCGGCCGTCTACGACGTCGCCGTGATCGGCGTGCCCGACGAGGACCTCGGCGAGGTGACCAAGGCGTGCGTGCAACTCGACCCCGCCTTCGCCGCCTCGCCCGAACTGGCCGAGGAACTGATCACGTTCACCAAGGACTC
This sequence comes from Gordonia sp. NPDC003424, assembly GCF_053588655.1. Classification (NCBI taxonomy): domain Bacteria; kingdom Bacillati; phylum Actinomycetota; class Actinomycetes; order Mycobacteriales; family Gordoniaceae; genus Gordonia; species Gordonia sp. NPDC003424. Next base: position 128,262 of record NZ_JBSFQJ010000006.1, on the reverse strand, counting down.
GATCGCCGCGTACAAGGCGCCCCGCAGCGTCGACTTCGTCGACGACCTCCCCCGCACACCAACCGGAAAGCTCGTCAAAGGCGAACTGCGCAAACGCTATTGGCCCCAGCCGACGGCGTGAGTCGCTACGCTGCGAAGGTACCCGGCGTCAGGAGGACACGTGTTTCCCGGTATCTTCGCAGCGTCGACACCCGACAAACCCGCGGTCATCCGGGCGGCCACCGGCGAGCAACTGACCTACCGGCAACTCGACGACAACTCCAGACGCCTGGCCAATCACCTGGACTCACTCGGCCTGCGCCGTGGGGACGGCATCGCCGTCGTCTCGCAGAACGACCTGCACATGTTCGAGGTGTACTGGGCCGCGCTGCGCAGTGGCCTGTACATCACCGCGATCAACCATCATCTGACCGCGGCGGAGACCGACTACATCCTCGACGACTGCGGCGCCCAGGTGCTGTTCGCGGGCGCGTCGGTGGCGGACGCGGTCGCGGACTCCGGGTCCGTCCCGGCGCTGAACCGGCCGGGCCGTCGTCTGATGTGGGGCGGCGAGATCGACGGGTTCGAGTCCTTCGGCACCGTGTTGGCGAACGCGTCGGACGCACCACGGGCCGATGAGCCGCGCGGCACCGACATGCTGTATTCGTCGGGAACCACCGGCCGACCCAAGGGGATTCGTGCACCGCTGCCCGAGGGCCGGGTCGACGAGGTCAAGGACGGCTACACCCTGATCTTCGAGCCGATGTACGGATTCGGCCCCGACACCGTCTACCTGTCCCCTGCCCCGCTGTATCACGCTGCACCGCTGCGGTTTTGCGGGATGACGAACTCGCTGGGCGGCACCGTGGTGTTCCTGGACCACTTCGAACCCGAGGCGGCGCTGGCCACGATCGAGAAGTACCACGCGACCCACAGCCAGTGGGTCCCGACGATGTTCATCCGGATGCTCAAGCTCCCCGCCGAGGTGCGGACGAGATACGACGTGTCTTCCATGAAGATCGCGGTGCACGCCGCCGCGCCGTGCCCGGCCGAGGTCAAGCGGGCGATGATCGAGTGGTGGGGCCCGGTGATCCACGAGTACTACGCGGCCACCGAGGCGGCCGGCGCGACCTTCATCGGCCCACAGGAGGCGCTCGAGCATCCGGGGTCGGTCGGCAAGGCGTTGATGGGCGTCGTCCATATCTGCGGCGACGACGGGACCGAACTGCCGACCGGCGGCGTGGGCGTCATCTACTTCGAGCGCGACGAGATGCCGTTCCGGTATTACAACGACCCGGAGAAGACCCGCAGCGCGCAGCATCCCGCACATCCGAACTGGGCGACCACCGGCGACATGGGTTACCTCGACGACGACGGCTACCTCTACCTGACTGACCGCAAGGCGTTCATGATCATCTCCGGCGGCGTCAACATCTACCCGCAGGAGGCCGAGAACGTCCTCATCGGCCATCCCGCGGTCTACGACGTCGCCGTGATCGGCGTGCCCGACGAGGACCTCGGCGAGGTGACCAAGGCGTGCGTGCAACTCGACCCCGCCTTCGCCGCCTCGCCGGCGCTCGCCGACGAACTCATCGCCTACACCACCGAGCGGATCGCCGCTTACAAGGCGCCGCGTTCTGTCGACTTCGTCGACGACCTTCCCCGCACACCAACCGGGAAGCTGGTGAAAGGCGAACTGCGCAAGCAGTATTGGCCGTAGTGCGGGTTGCTGCCGGAGCAGACCCCTCGTCGCTCGTAGGCGACTACAGTGACCCCATGGCCACCGACCACCTCCGGAACCTGCGCGTGGCGGTCTACGACGCGGACGGAGCCGGCGTCGTCACCGCGCTCGCCGAAGCACCATGGGAGGACCGGCTGCAACTCGCCGGTGATGGCCTGTTGACCGCGCTCGCCCAATCCGTCGACGGCGCAACCGAACTCGCCCGCGAGTGTGCCGCACGGTTGCGTGTGCGCGAGTGGTACGGCGACACCGAACTCGTCGAGCAACTCGACGCCGCGCTCGGCGACAGGGCCACACCGATGCTGCGCGCGTTGCCCATCGACCTCGAGGAACTCGCGGGCGCGATCGAAGGTGATCCATTACAGGGCGGCGCACGGATCGACCTGACGACCGGTCAGGTCATTCCGGACATCGTCATCGAGGACGGGCAGCTCGAGATGGACGAGGACGAACTCGAGGATCCCGACCGGTGGCTGGGAGTCTGGTGCGAGGGGTCACACGCCGGATACCGCGACATGGAACTGTTCATCGAGTCGCTCGGCGACACCCATCTCGCCGAGAAACTCTCGATCGCGATCGACGGTCGCGGGGCATTCCGCCGCTTCAAGAACGTGCTCTACGACCAGCCCGAGAACTCGGACTGGTACATCTTCTCCGACGAACGGCATCGCGGGCGCGCTCGGAAATGGTTGGCGAGGGAGGGCTACCGCCCCGACCCGACGGTCAGGCCAGCTCTATGAGCTCCTGATATTCGTCGGACCAGTGATCCTCGGTGCCGTCGGGCAGCAGGATCACACGTTGCGGATCGAGCGCGGCCGCCGCACCCGGGTCGTGCGTCACCAGCACCACCGCACCGGCATAGCTGCGCAGGGCGTCGAGCACCTGCTCGCGGGAGATCGGGTCGAGGTTGTTGGTCGGCTCGTCGAGCAGCAACACGTTGGCCGCCGACGACACCAGCCCGGCCAGGGTCAGACGCGTCTTCTCACCACCCGAGAGCGTGCCGGCGGGCTGGTCGAGCTGTGGACCGGTGAACATGAACGCGCCGAGCAGACCACGCAGGTCCTGCTCCCCAGCGTCGGGTGCGGCGTGCCGGATGTTCTCCCACACCGACGCCAAGTCGTCGAGGGTGTCGTGCTCCTGCGCGAAGTAGCCGATCTTGAGGCCGTAGCCGGGTTCGAGCGCTCCGGTGTCGGGCTGCTCCACGCCGGCGAGCAGTTTGAGCAGCGTGGTCTTGCCGGCGCCGTTGAGGCCGAGGATGACCACCCGGCTGCCCTTGTCGATGGCCAGATCGACGCCGGTGAAGATCTCCAGCGACCCGTAGGACTTGCTCAGACCGCTCGCCATCAGCGGCGTCTTGCCGCACGCGGCCGGTTCGGGGAACTTGATGCGCGCGGTCTTGTCGGCCACCCGCTCCTCGTCGAGTGAGTCGAGCATGCGGTCGGCGCGTTTGAGCATCTGCTGGGCGGCGGTCGCCTTGGTGGCCTTCGCACCGAGCTTCGCGGCCTGGGCCCGCAGCGCACCGGCCTTCTTCTCCGCGTTCGCCCGCTCGCGACGACGTCGCTGTTCGTCGGTGGCGCGGGCGTCGAGGTAGCGCTTCCAGCCCATGTTGTAGATGTCGGCCTCACCGCGGACGGCGTCGAGGAACCACACCTTGTTGACGACGTCGGCGAGCAGGTCGACGTCGTGGCTGATCACGACGAGCCCGCCGTCGTGGTTCTGCAGGAAACCGCGGAGCCAGGTGATCGAGTCGGCGTCGAGGTGGTTGGTGGGCTCGTCGAGCAGCAGGGTGGTGTCGGACTTGCCGGAACCGTCGGACGCGGCGAACAGGATGCGCGCCAACTCGATTCGACGACGCTGACCACCCGACAGGGTGCGCAGCGGCTGACCGAGGACACGGTCGGGCAGGCCGAGGCTGTGGCAGATGCGTGCCGCCTCGGATTCGGCGACGTACCCGCCGAGTGCGGAGAACCGCTCCTCGAGCTGGCCGTACTTGCGGACCGCCTTGTCCCGGATCTTGTCGTCGGCGGCCTCGGCCATCAACGCCTGCTGCTTTTCCATCTGCCGCAGGATGGTGTCGAGTCCACGGGCGGAGAGCACCCGGTCCTTGGCCAGGACGTCGAGGTCACCCTCCTTCGGGTCCTGCGGCAGGTACCCGAGTTCCCCGTTACGCAGGATCGTGCCGGCGTACGGCTCGGTCTCGCCCGCCAGAATGCGCAGCGTGGTCGTCTTGCCGGCGCCGTTGCGGCCGACCAGTCCGATCCGGTCGCCGGGGGCGATACGCAGCGAGGAATCGGGCGCCGACAACAGGGTCCGAGCGCCCGCTCGAACTTCCAGGTCGGTCGCGGTGATCACGGCGGTTCAGTCTACCTGCGATTACCGACGTCTTTTCACACCCGCCGAACCCGGTGACGGCCGACGTCGGGCGATGCCGTCGGCCGGTGACCGAAACCACACCACGCCGGCCGCGTCGAGCACCGCCATGACGATTTCGGTGCCTGCCCCGGCAGACCACCCGATACGGTGAGGTCGTGCCCCGACCGCTCATGACCGCCACGCTTTCGGTGTGAGCCCGTCGCGCGAGCAGTCCTCCGACGTGGTGGTGGTCGGTGCGGGACCGGCCGGTCGCGCGGTGACCCATCGGCTGCTGGCGCACGGGTGCACCGTGACGCTGGTGGATCCGCGACCCGACGCCCGCTGGCGCGCGACCTATGCCTGCTGGACGGACGAACTACCGGACTGGCTGCCGGGCCACGCCATCGCCGCCGAGGTCGATTCGGTCGCGATGCGGTCGCCCGGCACCGTGGTCGTGCACCGCGGTTACACCGTTCTCGACGTGGTCGCGCTGCAGGGCTCGCTCGACATCGCCGGGGCTCGCGTCATCGAAGACCGCGCCGCGACGCTCGAGCCCGATCGGATCACGCTCGCCTCCGGTGACGCGGTCACCGCGGGCACGGTGATCGATGCGCGCGGGACCTCCGGACGCGGGCCACGGCAGACCGCCTACGGTCGGATCGTGCCCCGCGACCAGGCACTTCCGATACTCGACGGAGCCGGCGCCGTGCTCATGGACTGGACCCCGGTACCCGGACTCGACCCGGCGGCACCACCGTCGTTCCTCTACGCGATACCCCTCGACGACGACCGGGTGCTGCTCGAGGAGACCTGTCTGGCGGGCGATCCGGCGTTGCCGCCCAGTGAGTTACGCGCCCGGCTGGATGCGCGCCTGCCCGGACCCTCGCACGACGAACTGGGCGACGAGACCGTGTCCTTCGGCCTACTGGGCGCGGCCGCCCCGTGGCGCAGCGACGTGGTGCTGTTCGGTGCCCGCGGTGGCCTGATGCACCCCGCCACCGGATACAGCGTCGCGGCGTCGCTGCGCGCCGCCGAGGTGGTCGCGACCGCGGTTGCCGGACAACAGGATCCGATGCGGGTGCTGTGGCCGCAGTCCGCGCGTCAGGTCCATCGGCTGCGTCGGGCCGGACTGCGGTCGGTGCTGGCGCTCGACGCGGTCCAGACGCGACGGTTCTTCGAGACGTTCGGCCGCCTGTCCGTCGACCACCAGCGGGCGTATCTGTCCGAGCGCGAGAATCTTCCGGGGGCGATGCAGACGATGGCGATACTGTTCGCGGAGGTGGGCGGAAGCACTCGTCGCGCACTGATGCGGTCCGTGCTGGGACGGTGACCGGTCAGTGCCGCCGCAGCTCACGCCACGCCGCGACCATGTCGTCCACGTCGACGGTGTGCGCGGTGATCAGGCTCGGCATGCCCGCTCGGGTGGACAGATGTGCCTCGCGGACCCGACGGTTGAAGTCGGTCAACAGATCTCGCACCGCCTGTTCGTCGGCGATCTGCCGCAACGACTCCGGAAACCCCTGCGCCTCCTTGCGCAGTTGCAGCGGCGCCGGCAACAACGCCGACGAGTCCAGGTCCTCGTCGCGGATCTTGCGTTTGACCCACCAGTCCGGGTCGTCGGCGTCCGACAGGTCGAGTGGCTTGCCCATTCCGGGTAGATCGTCGAACTCACCGCGCTCGGTGGCCTCACGGATCATCTTCTCCACCCGCGACTCGTAGACGGGCGGTCGCCAGCGGCGGACACGACGAAACCGCCCCTCGTCGGGGCGGCCGTCATCCAGGTCGTGCGGTGAGCGGTTGTCCACATCTCGGTTCTACACCCGTTCGGGCACCATTCTCGGCCCCAACAGGCACCCGTCCGCACCTTCCACGCAGTGCGACGACGTTGGATCGTGGACCGCACACCGAGGGAAGCGAGCGATCGATGCGAACCCACGACAGCAACCACGAGCAGCTGTCCGAGCTGCACCCGAAGACGTCTCGACACGACGACGCCGTGCCCACTGCCGCGATGAACGCGGCACTGGCCGGCCGATGGGAGGTGGCCGGACCGACCGGCATCGGCGGGCTGCAGCGCACCGTCGGAAACGCCGGCGCGGCCGCGCTGATCGGCGAGAACCGCTCACCCGTGCACGACGTCGTCGGCTCCGGCGGCGCGCCGCTCCCGGGTGATCTGCGCGCCGACATGGAGGGCCGCTTCGGCCATGACTTCGGCGATGTCCGCATCCACGACGACGCGGCCGCCCACGACTCCGCCAAGTCGGTGCACGCGCAGGCCTACACCGTCGGGTCGGACATCGTCTTCCAGAGCGGCAAATACGATCCGGACTCCCACGCCGGGAAACACATGATCGCCCATGAACTCACGCATGTCGTACAACAGCGCAACGGCCCGGTCGACGGCACCGACGCAGGCGGTGGGGTCAAGATCAGTGACCCGTCGGACCGATTCGAGCGCGAAGCGGTCGCCAACGCCGACCGCATCATGTCCGCTCCTGCCGCGGCGACCGCACAGACGTTCGTGCAGCGCCAGGACGACGAAACCGACGAAGAGTAGGCACTCCCACCATGTCCGAGTCGGCCCGTGCCGCGGGGCCGGTCACCGACGCGCTCGCGGAAGGACGACGGCGCGCCGAGCCGGTCCGACCTCCCGCCGGGCCGGCCGCGCTCGCCGCGCTGCAGCGTGCCGCCGGCAATGCGGCCGTGGACGCCCTGCTGCTGGGAAAGTTCCGGGCCCCCGGACGCAGTGAGATCGACGGGGCCCTCCGGGAGATCCGCAAGGACGAGCCGGCCATCGACGTCGTCGAGAAGGGACTCAAGGCCGCTCGCGACGTCGGCGTGCCCGTCGAGTTGGAGGGACCGAAACCGCCCGCCTCGGCGCTCGCCGTCGTCAAGACCGGGTTCGGGCCGGGTGCGGTCCCACCCAAGAAGCCGGTGCCGCCGCCGAAACCCACGCCGGACAAGAGCCCGCTGGGCAAGGCCGCGGCCGCCCCGGCGAAACACGTCGGTCCGGGGTCCGGCGCGAAGACCACCGCCGCCCCGGCGCCGACCGTGGGGGCCGCGCGGGGGCTCAAGCCGCTCAGCGCCGATCAGCTCACCCGGCCCCCCGTACCGCCGGCGCCGATGCCGCCCGGTCGCGATCCCGCGTTCACCGCGGTGACCTCGAACGTCACCGCCTTCGCCAAGGCCAAGCGCGCACATCCACCGGCCGCGTCGAAGGCCAAGGAGGCGCAGGACGCCGCGCTCCCCCCGACCGACGACATCGCCGGGCAGGCCAAGGCGGCCAAGGTCGACTCGATGGACGCCCAGCCCGCCGGCACCTTCGACAAGAAGGCGTTCATCGCCGCGGTGAAGGCGGCGATCGAGGCGAAATCCCCGAAGACGCTGACCGAGGCCGACAAGTACGCGGAGTCCGGCAAGGCCGGAGAGGTCAAGGGCGAGGTCAAGGGTCTCCTGAAACAGGGCACGCAAGGCCAGGAGCGCGACATCGAGACCGCCACCACCGCCGCCCCGGACACCTCCAAGGCGGTGCCGAAGCCGGTCAGCCCGATGGGACCGGAGCCACCGGGCACCGCGCCGACGATCCCGGCGGCGGGCGCCGCACCCAAGCCGGCGCCCCCCGAGCAGCTCAATCTCGAGGCCGGCAAGCGGCAGGCCGATCAGGAGATGGCCGACGCACAGGTCGACGAGCACCAACTCGCCGAATCCAACGAACCCGAGTTCCATCAGGCCCTCGCAGACAAGAAAGAGGCTGCAGCGCACGCCGATACCGCCCCGGCCGCGTTCCGCAAGCAGGAGGCCGACGTCATCACCTCCACCCAGACCCAGGCATCGGCCGAGACGAAGGCCGGGATCGCCGGCATGCAGGGCACCAAGGCGGCCGCGCTGGCCCGGCTCGTCGCCGACAAGGGCAAGACCAAGTCGAAGGACGAGGCCAAGCGGGCCGAGGTCACCACACGGGTCCAAGCCATCTTCACCGCGACCGAAACCGATGTGAAGAAGCTGCTCGACGGCATCGACCCGAAGGTGGAGAAGGCCTTCGACGAGGGCGAAGCGGTGGCCCGCAAGACCTTCGAAACCTACGTCGCGGCGAAGATGGCCGCCTACAAGGAGGATCGCTACAGCGGTTGGCTCGGCGGATTACGGTGGGCCAAGGACAAATTGGTCGGCATGCCCGACAAGGTCAACGAGTTCTACGAGGCCGGCCGCGAAATCTACCTCAAGAAGATGGACGCCGTGATCGCCGGTGTGGCCGACATGGTCGGCAACGATCTGTCCGCGGCCAAGAAGCGCATCGCGGCGGGCAAGCTCGAGATCGCCTCCTACGTCAAGAGTCTCCCGACGAGCCTGCGCAAGGTGGGGGCCGAGGCCTCCAAGGAGATCGACGACCGCTTCGGACAACTCGAGGACGACGTCAACGCCAAACAGGATGCGGTGGTCGACACCCTGGCGAGCAAGTACGTCGAGGCCCGCAAAGGACTCGACGAGCGCATCGAGGAACTGCAGGCCGAGAACAAGGGACTGGTCGACAAGGCGATCGGCGCAATCAAGGCCGTCATCAACACGATTCGCAAGCTGGCGTCGATGCTGATGAACACCCTGGCCCGGGTCGCACACGTCGTCGGCGACATCATCAAGCACCCGGTCCGGTTCCTCGGCAACCTCGTCGAGGGGGTGAAGGGCGGCATCCTGCGGTTCAAGGACAACATCCTCGACCATCTCCGCAAGGGTCTGATGACGTGGCTCTTCGGCGCGCTGGCCGAGGGGGGCGTCGAGCTACCCGACAAGTTCGATCTGCAGGGCATCGTCAAGCTGCTGGCCTCGATCTTCGGCCTGACGTGGCGAAACATCCGCAGCCGCTTGGTCAAACAGATCGGCGAGCCCGCGATGGCGGCGGTCGAGAAGGGTGTCGAGATCTTCCAAACCCTCGCTTCGACCGGCATCGGCGGACTGTGGCAGATGCTGGTGGACAAACTCGGCGACATCAAGGAGATGATCCTCGAGCAGGTCAAGGACTTCGTCGTCACCCGGATCATCACCGCGGGCATCACCTGGCTGATCGGCCTGCTGAACCCGGCGGCGGCATTCATCAAGGCCTGCAAGCTGATCTACGACATCATCATGTTCTTCGTCGACAACGCCGAGCGGATCCTCTCGTTCGTCAACACGGTGATCGACTCGGCCGTCGACATCGTGCGCGGCAACGTCGGTGGCGTGGTCGCGAAGATCGAGGACGCGCTCGGCCAGATGGTGCCGATCCTGATCGGCTTCCTGGCCAACGTGATCGGCATCGGGGGCATCGGCGAGAAGATCCGTGCCATCATCGGCCGGCTGCAGAAACCGATCAACAAGGCACTCGATTTCGTGATCAAGACCGGGCTGAAGCTGGCCGGACCGATCATCAGGGGGCTCAAGGGAATCGGGAGCAAGGTCAAGGGAAAGGTCAAGGCGGGCAAGGAGTGGGTGAAGGGGAAGGTTGACGCGGGGAAGGAGTGGGTGAAGGGCAAGATGCCGGGCGGGAAGGACCGTGGAGGAAAGGAGCCTGACGGCAAGGACAAGGGGACGAAACACGGACCTCTGGAGAAGCCCTTCGACCTGAAGGGCTACGGGCATCGCGTGTTCGTCGCGGACCGCGGGAAGCCCGGCAAGGCCATGGTCGCCAGCAATCCTCAGCCCATCGACGAACTGGTCAGGACGATTCTCGCGGCGATCGCGTTGGTCCGGCCCGACGAGACCGAAAAGCAAAGGCAGAGCAGGGAGGGTCGGCTTGCCCAGGCTCAGGTGATCGCGCGCCAGATCATGCAGCTGCTGCCCTTCATCGAACGACCGGGACCCGAGAGCGAACGGATGAGCGTCCTCGGCCTCATGTCACAGTTGATCCGTAGCCTCGCGTTCAAGTTGCCGAGCAACCCGAAGGACAAGCCGACGATTCGGGACGTGAAATCAAAAGAGGTCGGGACGGCCTGGTACGACATCAACGGCCAGCGTGGCACGGTGGCGGCCATCAGCGGGGGCGGGCTGGGGGTTTCGACGGGACTCGAGAGCGAAGGGCCGCAGATCGAGGATGCGACCGAAAGCTGGAACCAGTTCTTCCAGGCGCTCGTCATACCGTCGAAGCGCGCCCCGAAGGAGGGCGAAGCCCGTCGGCAGATTCCCCGGCACACCGACTCTGAGATCAAGATCCTGTCTTATGTGGCAAGCAGATTCGCGAATCTGCCGATGCGTGAGCCCAGCGACAACTTCCGTGAGAACACAGTCCATCCGGAGGTCAAGGGAACCATCCAGCTGTACACCAACAACGTCACGTGCGACTCGTGCGCATTCGTCATCGGTCAATTCAGGAGAATGTTTCCCAACGTCGAGGTGATCACCGGTCGTGGGACACCTCATCGTCCGAAGCGGCGCAAGTCCAAGTGACATCCCCACGTCTGCCGGCATGCCCGGCCATCGGTCATCCGCTGCTTCGTTCCGAGTCCGCTCCGTCGATCGAGGGAGCGAATCCGGAACGAGGGAGCGTCAAGCCCGGCAAGGGGGCTAGACGGTGAACCCCAACGCCCGCAACTGTTCCCGACCGTCGTCGGTGATCTTGTCCGGGCCCCACGGCGGCAGCCACACCCAGTTGATCTCCAACTCGGTGCACAGGCCACTGCTCACCAGTGCGGCGCGGGACTGATCCTCGATGACGTCGGTCAGCGGGCAGGCCGCCGACGTGAGGGTCATGTCGATCTTCGCCTTGGCCTCGTCGTCGACCTCGATGCCGTAGACCAGGCCGAGGTCGACGACGTTGATGCCGAGCTCGGGGTCGACGACGTCGCGCATCGCCTCCTCGACATCCTCGATGGCCGGGAGCTGTGTGCTCGGGACTTCCACGGGGGCTTCGTCACTCATGCTGACTCCGATTCTGCGGGTTCGGTTGCTATGTGGGTGGATCGGTGCCGGGCACTGACCGTCTGGGCGAGGGCATCCTTGAACGCCATCCAGCCCAGCAGCGCGCACTTCACCCGGGCCGGGTATTTGCTGACGCCGGCGAAGGCGATCCCGTCGCCGATCATGTCCTCGTCCCCGGTGTCCTTGCCGCGGGAGGTCATCATCGCGTTGAACGAATCCAGCATGGCCATCGCCGAATCCACCGACTGGCCGACGAGCTGGTCGTGCAGCACCGAGGTGGAGGCCTGCGAGATGGAGCAGCCCTGGCCGTCGTAGGAGACATCCCACACGGTGTGGCCGTCGTCGGACAGCGTGACACGCAAGGTGATCTCGTCACCGCATGTCGGATTGACGTGGTGCACTTCGGCATCGAACGGCTCACGCAGGCCGCGCCCGTGCGGATGTTTGTAGTGGTCCAGGATCACGTCCTGGTACATCTGTTCCATTCTCACGGGCGAACCCCGAAGAACTTCTGCGCCTTCACGATCGCCGCGGCCAGCGCGTCGACCTCGGCGAGGGTGTTGTAGGCGGCGAACGACGCCCGGGCGGTCGCGGCGATGCCGAACCGCTTGTGCAGCGGCCACGCGCAATGGTGTCCGACGCGGATCGCCACACCCTCGTCGTCGAGGATCTGTCCGAGGTCGTGGGCGTGAATCCCGTCGACAAGGAAAGACACTGCGCCACCACGGTTCTCGGCGGTCTGCGGGCCGATGATGCGGAGCCCGTCGATCGCGGTCAGCCGCGCCAACGCGTACTCGGTCAGCCGATGCTCATGGGCCGCAACCGCATCCATACCGATGGCGGTCAGGTAGTCCACGGCGGCGCCGAGACCGACGACCTGCGAGGTCATCGGCACGCCCGCCTCGAAACGTTGCGGCGGCGGCGCGTAGGTCGACACGTCCATGCTGACCGTCTCGATCATCGATCCGCCGGTGAGGAACGGCGGCAACGCATTCAGCAGGTCCGCCTTGCCGTACAGCACGCCGACACCGGACGGGCCGAACATCTTGTGCCCGGAGAACGCCGCGAAGTCCACGTCGAGTGCCGAGAAGTCGACCGCCATGTGCGGCACCGACTGGCAGGCGTCGAGCACCACCAGCGCACCCACCGCACGTGCACGACGGACCAGTTCGGCGACGTCGGCGACGGCGCCGGTCACGTTGGACTGGTGGGTGAACGAGACGATCCTCACGGTGTCGTCGAGGTCGAGCGAGTCGAGGTCGATGCGTCCGTCCTCGGTCACCCCGTACCACTTCAGGGTGGCCCCGGTTCGGCGGCAGAGCTCTTGCCACGGAACGAGATTGGCGTGGTGCTCGAGTTCGGTGATCACCACGGTGTCGCCGGGGCCGAGTACCTTCCCGCCCAGCACCTCGGCCGATCGGTCGTCGCCGAGGGTGTAGGTGACCAGGTTGAGGCCCTCGGTCGCGTTCTTGGTGAACACCACGGTGTCAGCGGTGGCGCCGACGAACCGCGCGATCTTCTCGCGCGCGTCCTCGTAGGCGTCGGTCGCCTCCTCGGCGAGCTGATGCGCGCCGCGGTGGACCGCCGCGTTGTGCGTGACGAGGAACTCACGTTCGGCGTCGAGCACCTGGACCGGACGCTGCGACGTCGCACCGGAATCGAGGTACACCAGCGGTTTGCCGTCCCGAACCGTGCGAGACAGGATCGGGAAGTCGGCGCGCAGCCGCTCGACATCGATGGCGGCGACGGCGGTTTCGACGGACACGGTCAGTTCCCCTTCAGGCTCAGCTTGCGGTGGCCGCCGACGTGAAGCGCACGTAACCGTTCTCCTCCAGCTCGTCGGCGAGCTCGGGGCCGGCGGACTCGACGATGCGGCCGCCCACGAAGACGTGCACGAAGTCGGGCTGGATGTAGCGCAGGATGCGGGTGTAGTGCGTGATCAGCAGGATGCCGCCGTGTTCGCGTTCCTTGTAGCGGTTCACGCCCTCGCTCACCACACGCAGCGCGTCGACGTCGAGGCCGGAGTCGGTCTCGTCGAGGATGGCGATCTTCGGCTTGAGCAGGTCGAGCTGCAGGATCTCGTGACGCTTCTTCTCACCGCCGGAGAAGCCTTCGTTGACACTGCGTTCGGAGAACGACGGGTCGATCTCCAGCGCGGTCATCGCCTCCTTGGTCTCCTTGACCCAGTGGCGCAGCTTCGGTGCCTCGCCGCGGACCGCGGTGGCGGCGGTGCGCAGGAAGTTCGACATCGACACACCCGGCACCTCGACCGGGTACTGCATCGCGAGGAACAGCCCGGCGCGGGCGCGCTCGTCGACGCTCATCTCCAGGACGTCCTCACCGTCGAGGGTGATGGAGCCGCTGGTCACCACGTACTTCGGGTGGCCGGCGATGGCGTAGGACAAGGTCGACTTGCCCGACCCGTTGGGGCCCATGATCGCGTGGGTCTCCCCCGATTTCACGGTCAGGTTGACGCCCTTGAGGATGTGGATGGGTTCGGCGTCGGTGTCGCTCTGCGCGACGTCGACGTGCAGGTCGCGGATTTCCAGTGTGGTCATTGCTGGTGTTCTTTCGTTGTGGGCTGGGGTGGGGATCTCGATACGTCCTCGGCTGGCGCCTCGGACTACTCGATCAGCGGGTTGGGGTCGGCTTGCGCCTCGGGGCTCGATCGGCGGGTTGGGGCCGGCTGGCCTCGGCTACTCGATCAGCGGGTCGGCGGTGTGATCTCGATGCGGCGCCTCGCTTCGCTCGGGGCCTTACTCGATCAGCGGGTGGGCCGGCGGTTTCGACAAGCTCAACCATCGGACGCGGGCTCAGGCGCCGGAGATCTCGAGTTCGCGTTCGACGGCGGCGGCCAGGCGTTCGCGCAGTTCCGGCACGGCGATCTTGGCGATCACCTCGCCGAAGAATCCGCGGATCACCAGGCGGCGGGCCTGGTCCTCCGGGATCCCGCGGGCCTGCAGGTAGAACAGCTGCTCGTCGTCGAAACGGCCGGTGGCACTGGCGTGTCCGGCACCGACGATCTCGCCGGTCTCGATCTCCAGGTTGGGTACCGAGTCGGCTCGGGCATTGTCGGTGAGCACCAGGTTGCGGTTGAGCTCGAAGGTGTCGGTGCCCTCGGCGGCCGGCCGGATCAGCACGTCGCCGATCCACACGGTGTGTGCCTCGCGAGTGCGGTCACCGGTCGTATCGCCCTGCAGCGCACCCTTGTACACCACGTTGGACCGGCAGTTGGGCTGGCTGTGGTCGACCAGCAGGCGCTGCTCGAGGTGCTGCCCGGCGTCGGCGAAGTACAGACCCCACAGCTCGACGTCGCCGCCCGGCGCGTCGTAATGCACCAGCGGGGACAGCCGAACGAGGTTGCCTCCGAAGCTGATCGCGAAGTGCCGGACGACGGCGTCGCGGCCGGTCTTGATGTGATGCGCGGCCACGTGCACGGCGTCGTCGGCCCAGTCGTGGACGTTGACCACGGTGAGCGCGGCCGAGTCGCCGACGATGAACTCGACGTTCTCCGCGTAGGTGCCGCTCCCCTTCTGGTCGAGCACCACGACGGCACGGGCGAACTGCTCGAGCCGGATCTGGATGTGTCCGAACGCCGTTTCGCCCTCGCCGGGGCCGGTGAGGGTGATGACGACCGGCTCGGACAGTTCCTGCTCACGCTTGACGGTCACCACCGTCGCCGTCTGGAACGACGAATAGGCCTGTGCGGCAACCCGATCGAAGGGCACCCCGCCCTGGCCGAGACGTTCGTCGTCGCGGCCGACCGTGTCCACCGACACGCCGTCGGTGAAGCCGGTGACCTCGACGGTCGCGTCGGCGGTGCGCTGCGCGCTGCCGTCGTGCAGGCCACGCAGCCGACGGAACGGCGTGAAGCGCCACGCCTCCTCGCGGGGGCTGGGGACCTCGAAGGCCTCGACGTCGAACGAGGTGAACTGTTCACCCTTGTTGACCGGTGTGACCGTGTCGGTGGACACCGGGAGTGTGGGATCGGCCATCAGCCGACGGCTCCTTCCATCTGCAGTTCGATGAGGCGGTTGAGTTCGAGGGCGTACTCCATGGGGAGTTCCTTGGCGATCGGCTCGACGAAGCCGCGGACCACCATGGCCATCGCCTCGTCCTCGGTCAGACCGCGACTCATGAGGTAGAACAGCTGGTCGTCGGAGACCTTGGACACGGTCGCCTCGTGACCCATCGTGACGTCGTCCTCGCGGATGTCGACGTACGGGTAGGTGTCGCTGCGCGAGATGGTGTCCACCAGCAGCGCATCGCATTTCACCGTCGAGCGGCTGCCGTGCGCACCGTTGTTGATCTTGATGAGACCGCGGTAGGACGCGCGACCACCGCCGCGCGCCACCGACTTGGAGACGATGTTGCTCGACGTGTTCGGCGCCAGGTGCACCATCTTGGAGCCGGTGTCCTGATGCTGGCCCTCGCCGGCGAATGCCACCGAGAGCACCTCGCCCTTGGCGTGCTCACCGGTCAGCCACACGGCCGGGTACTTCATGGTGACCTTGGAGCCGATGTTGCCGTCGATCCACTCCATGGTGGCGCCGGCCTCGGCCTTGGCGCGCTTGGTCACCAGGTTGTAGACGTTGTTCGACCAGTTCTGGATGGTCGTGTAACGGCAGCGGCCACCCTTCTTGACGATGATCTCGACGACCGCCGAGTGCAGTGAATCCGTCTTGTAGATCGGTGCGGTACAGCCCTCGACGTAGTGGACGTAGGCGCCCTCGTCGACGATGATCAGGGTCCGCTCGAACTGGCCCATGTTCTCGGTGTTGATCCGGAAGTAGGCCTGCAGGGGGATGTCGACGTGCACGCCCGGCGGCACGTAGATGAACGAGCCACCCGACCACACCGCAGTGTTGAGCGCGGAGAACTTGTTGTCGCCCGCGGGGATGACCGAGCCGAAGTACCGCTGGAACAGCTCCGGATGCTCCTTGAGACCGGTGTCGGTGTCGAGGAAGATGACGCCCTGCTGCTCGAGGTCCTCACGGATCTGGTGATAGACGACCTCGGACTCGTACTGCGCGGCGACACCGGCGACGAGGCGCTGCTTCTCCGCCTCCGGGATGCCGAGCCTGTCGTAGGTGTTCTTGATGTCCTCGGGGAGTTCTTCCCAGCTGGTCGCCTGCTTCTCGGTGGAGCGGACGAAGTACTTGATGTTGTCGAAGTCGATGTCGTCGAGTTCGGCACCCCAGTGCGGCATGGGCTTGCGATCGAAGATCTTCAGCGCCTTGAGCCGGGCCTCGAGCATCCAGTCGGGCTCGTTCTTCTTGCCGGAGATGTCGGCGACGACCGCCTCGGAGAGGCCGCGCTGCGCGCTGGCGCCGGCGACGTCGGAATCGGCCCAACCATATCCGTAGTGACCCAGGGACGCGATGGTCTCCTCCTGGGTCAACGACTCGGACTTGGGATCGGTCACTGTCATCGCGAGGCCTTTCGACTCGACTTCTTCTGCGGGACGGATGCGGGCTGCGCATCCGGTGGAGCCTTGACATCTGGTGGAGCGTGGAGCGGTACGTGCGTGGTGCACGCGCAATCGCCGTTGGCGATGGTGGCGAGACGCTGGACATGGGTGCCGAGCAGTTCGGTGAACACCGCGGTCTCGGCCTCGCACAGTTCGGGGAACTCGGACGCTACGTGCGCGACCGGGCAGTGATGCTGGCAGATCTGCATCCCGGCGCCGACCTCGCGGGTGTTGGCCGAATAGCCGGCGCTGGTCAGCGCGTCGGCGATCTCGCCGACCGTACGGGCGACCGAACCGGTCTCGGAGACCGGCTCGACGTCCGCGACGATCCGCTCGACCCGGTCACGGGCGAACGCGGCGACCGCGTCCTCACCGGCGATGTCGCGGATGGTGCGCATCGCGGCCCCGGCCAGGTCGTCGTAGGCGTGCCGCAGCTTGCCACGGCCGGTCGGGGTGAGTTGGAACCATTTCGCCGGGCGGCCCCGACCACGCCGGCCGAAGCCCGAGGACGACGTCTCGACATCCCCCGCCGCGGTCAGTGCGTCGAGATGACGGCGCACGCCGGCGGCGCTGATGCCCAGACGGTCGGCGATCTCGGTCGCCGTCAGCGGTCCGTCCTCGACGAGCAGGGACACCACGGCGGCGCGCGTCTGACCGTCGGCATGGCCGCCGTCTGGCAGCACGACATCGCTCCCCATGGTTTTCACAACACGAGTGTGTCGTAATTACTTCCGCACCGCCAGCAAGGGTGTCCTAACACTCGTTCCGCAGGCGCCTTCCGGGTGGGGAATCCCGACGTCGTTCCCTCAGGGCATGTCTGTCAATTCCACTGCGCCAAGACCTGCAAAGGGAATCGGAAGACATGCCCTAGAGTCGCAGGCGTGTCAGAAACGACGACGCGGCTGCGGGTGGTGCGCGACTACCTCGGCCTCACCCCGCAACGACCACGTGTCGACCGCGGTGACCAGCGTCGCGGCGATTACGGCAAGACCGTCGCCCGTCTCCATGACGACGAGCGTGAGGTCGGGCCGCTCAACGACGCCGAGAATGCGCGCCTTCGGCGCATCAAGCTGTTCGGCGCGACGGGGTCGGTGCTGCTGCTGATCGGTTCGCTGGGCACCGGCCAGATCCCGGTGCTGCAGAACCCGGTCGCCGGCATGCGTGTGCTGTCGCTGCCGTCCCGCATGTGGAGCACCGCGCTGACCATGTCGATCGGCGGCACCATCATGCTGGTCGTCGCGTGGCTGCTGATCGGGCGGTTCGCCGTCGGCCGGTTCAGCGTCGAAGTGCTCGGCGGCCGCAGCCCGCAGCGCCGGATGACCCGCCGGCAGGCGGACCGGACGCTGATGCTGTGGATCGCGCCGATCATCATCGCGCCTCCCCTGCTGTCGAAGGACATCTATTCGTATCTCGCGCAGAGTGCGATCGCGCACCGCGGGATGGACCCGTACGTGATCAGTCCGGCCCGCGGGCTCGGCGTCGACCACGTCCTGACCCGCTCGGTGCCCAACCTGTGGCGCGACACCCCGGCGCCCTACGGCCCGCTGTTCCTGTGGATCGGCAAGGGCATCACCGCGGTGACCGGCGACAACATCACCGCCGCGATCTTCCTGCACCGCCTCGTCGCGCTGTTCGGCATCGCGCTGATCGTGTGGGCGTTGCCCCGGCTGGCCCGTCGCTGCGGGGTGTCGTCGGTGGCGGCGCTGTGGCTGGGTGCGATGAATCCGCTGCTGATCCTGCATCTGGTGGGCGGCATCCACAACGAAGCGCTCATGCTCGGCCTGATGCTGGTCGGCCTCGAGTTGTGTTTCCGCGCGATCTACGGCACCGACCGGTTACGACGACCCGCGACGGTGTGGCCGACGACCGCCGGGTGGACGCTCGTCGCCGGTGCGGCGGTGATGTCGGCGTCGGCGATGGTCAAGGTCACCTCGATGCTCGCGCTCGGGTTCGTCGGTATCGCCCTGGCCCAGCGCTGGGGTGCCACGCTGCCCGCGCTGCGGCACGCGCCGATCGGTGAATGGTGGCAGCGGTCCCGTCGGTCGGTGGCCGCGCTCGCCGCGTCGGGTGCGTTCTTCGGGGTGGTGCTCATCGTCGTCATGGGCGTGATCAGCGCCGGCACCGGACTCGGGTTCGGCTGGACCAAGACGCTGTCCACCGGTGACGTGGTGCGGTCGTGGATGTCGATGCCCACCTTGCTGTCGGTGACGACCGGTCGCCTCGGACTGCTCCTCGGGCTCGGTGATCAGACGCAGGCCATTCTCGAGGTGGGCCGCCCGCTCGGCGAGCTCGTGGCCGCGGTGTTCATCGTGCGGTGGATGCTGGCGTCGCTCGCCGGTCGGCTGCACCCGCTGGGCGCGCTCGGTGTGTCGATGGCCACGGTCGTGTTGTTCCTGCCGTTCGTGCAGGCCTGGTACCTGCTGTGGGCGGTCATCCCGCTGGCCGCGTGGGCGACCCGCCCGTGGTTCCGCCTGACGACCATCGCCGTGTCGGCGATCATCGCGATCGTCGTGATGCCGACGAGCTCCAACACCAGCGGCGTCGTCCTCGCGCAGGGTCTGCTCGCCGGCGTGATCATGGTCGCGGTGATGACGGCACTGTTCTTCGAGGATCTGCCCATCCACCGCTGGTGGCGAGCCCGGACCGGCCGCGACCGGGAGAGCCCGGCGAACGACCACCCCGGGGTCGACCGGGTGGACGCCGAGTGACCGGCGCCTCAGCAGCGTCGACACGTTTTTGGCGACCGGCCGCGAACGCCTAGTCTGACCTTGTGCGCGGCACGACCACCCCACAGCGGTTTCACGACGATGATCGACGACCCGATCAGCGCCGGATCACCGACCCCGCGCTCGCTGTCGAGGGTCTCGTCAAGCGGTACGGGGACCGCACCGCCGTCGACGGACTCGACCTCCGTCTGGACACCGGAACGGTCCTGGCACTCCTCGGTCCCAACGGCGCCGGCAAGACGACGACCGTCGAGGTGTGTGAGGGTTTCCTGACCGCCGATGCCGGGCGGGTCCGCGTTCTGGGGCTCGACCCGATCGCCGACAACGACCAGCTGCGCCGCCGCATCGGCGTCATGCTGCAGGGCGGCGGCGCCTATCCCGGGGCACGCGCGGAGGAAATGCTGCGGCTGTGCGCCGCCTACAGCGCGGACCCGATCGACCCCTCGTGGCTGCTCGACGCGCTCGGCCTCACCGACGCGGCCCGGACACCGTTCCGCCGACTCTCCGGCGGCCAGCAACAGCGTCTGTCGCTGGCGTGCGCGATCGTCGGACGTCCGGAACTGGTGTTCCTCGACGAACCCACTGCAGGCCTCGACGCCCACGCCCGGATCATGGTGTGGGAGCTCATCGACCGACTCCGCGGGGACGGGGTGTCGGTGCTGTTGACCACGCATCTGATGGACGAGGCGGAGGAACTCGCCGATCAGGTCGTGATCATCGACCACGGCCGGGTCGTCGCGGCCGGCACACCCGCCGACCTGACCAGCCGGGGCGCCGAGAACGAACTGCGGTTCTCCGCGCCGCCCTCGCTGGACCTGTCGCTGCTGCTGCTCGCGCTGCCGGAGGGATACCGGTGCACCGAATCGTCGCCCGGCAAGTACCTCGTGCACGGGCAGGTGACACCGCAGGTACTGGCGACGGTGACGGCGTGGTGCGTGAAGATCGATGTGCTGGCCACCGATCTGCGGGTCGAGACCCGCAGTCTGTCCGACGTCTTCCTCGATCTCACCGGACGGACCCTGCGTTCATGACCCAGACCAGCCCGTCGGCGCAGAACCGCTTTGCGCCCGGCACCTTCACGCCGCGGCCGCGCACGGCATCGCTGCCGGCCATCCTGGTGGCCCAGTCGCGGATGGAGTTGACCCTGCTGCTGCGCAACGGGGAGCAGCTGCTGTTGACCCTGTTCATCCCGATCACCCTGTTGATCGGTCTCTGCCTGCTGCCCGTCGACACCGGGCTCGGTACGTCGACCGCCGAACGCGCGGCGACGTTCGTGCCCGCGATCATGACGGTCGCGGTGATGTCCACCGCCTTCACCGGACAGGCGATCGCCGTGGGCTTCGACCGCCGATACGGCGCCCTGAAACGCCTGGGTGCGACACCCCTCCCCCGGTGGGGCATCATCGCCGGCAAGTCGGTCGCGGTGGCCATCGTCGTGGCCCTGCAGGCGTTGATCATCGGCGGGATCGGCCTGGCGTTCGGCTGGCGGCCGGTGCCGTGGGGGCTGCTGCTGGGTGTCGTGGTCCTGGGCATCGGCACCGTCTGCTTCTCGGCACTCGGGTTGTTGCTGGGTGGGACGCTGAAGGCCGAGGTGGTCCTCGCGCTGGCCAACCTGCTGTGGTTCGCGCTCGTCGGTGTCGGCAGCCTCGTGGTGATGGGTGACCGGGTACCGACGGCCGTGGAATGGGTCGCGCGGTGCCTGCCGTCCGGCGCCCTGACCGAGGCGCTCGACCAGGCGACCCGAGGGTCCGTGGATGTGTTCGGCATTGTGGTGTTGCTGGTGTGGTCGGCGGTCGCCGGCGCGCTGGCGGTGAGGTGGTTCCGGTTCCAATGACAGCTTCTCCGACGTCGTCGACCGCCGAGCCGGCGCCGGCGCCGAGCCGCGCCCCGGGTCGTTTCGACCGGATCCCCGGTTTCGGCCGGCCGACCGCACGATTCGTCTACTGGTGGGCGGTGGCGCTGCTCGTCGCGAACGTCGGGATCGTGGCGACCGGCGGCGCGGTGCGCCTCACCGGTTCCGGCCTCGGCTGCCCGACGTGGCCGCGCTGCACCGGGGATTCGTTCGTGCCGCACGAGGCGCTAGGCGTGCACGGCGTCATCGAGTTCGGCAACCGCATGCTCACGTGGGTGCTGACGGTCGTCGCCATCGCCACCTGGATCGCCGTGTGGCGCCGCGTCGGATCGACCCGGAGCGACCGGTGGCTGGTCACGCTGCTCGCGCTCGGCATCCCGTTCCAGGGCGTCATCGGCGGCATCACCGTGCTCACCAAGCTCAACCCATGGGTGGTCTCGCTGCACTTCGTGCTGTCGATGGTGCTGGTTTCCGGCGCGACCGTGCTGGTCTGGCGCCTCCGGCCGGACGCCCCCGCGCCACCCGCCCCCACACCCGCGCTCCGGCTGGGCCGGGTCCTCGCCTGGTTGCAGTACCTCGTCACGTGGGCGGCCATCTACCTCGGGACGGTGGTGACCGGATCCGGTCCGCACGCCGGTGACGCCGAGGCCCCGCGCAACGGCCTGGCACCCGACCACGCCACCCAGCTGCACGCCGACGCGGTGTTCGTGCTGATCGGGTTGTCGGTGGCGATCGCGGTGTTCACCCACGTCATGGACCTGCCCGCACGACGCACCGCCTACCGGTTCATCGGGCTGATCGCCCTGCAGGGCATCGTCGGCGTCGTGCAGTACAACACCGACCTGCCGGTCGTGCTGGTGATCATCCACATGACCGTGAGCGCGCTGCTGCTGATCGGCGCGACGAAGCTGGTGTTGGAGTTCGGGAGCGGCGCGGGTGATGATGCGACGCCCGTTCCTGCTTCGGCCGTTTCGACAAGCCGACTCGGCTAGCGCCTCGTCGGCTGCTCAACGGGCGGGAACCGCCCCTGAGCTTGTCTCCGCCCCCTGAGCTTGTCCTCCGCCCCCTGAGCTTGTCCTCCGCCCCCTGAGCTTGTCTCCGCTCCCTGAGCTTGTCGAAGGGTCAGAGAATCGCGTTGTTGCGCGCCTTCGGGAAGCGCTTCTGGCCGGCCACCCAGCCCGCCATCTTGCGGTAATGCGACTCCTTGACGTTCGCCGTCGAGGTGAGCTCGCGATCCCACTCGGCGATCTCGAGGCCGTCGACGGCGTTCACCACCGCCTCGGCGGTCGCCACGTCGGCCACCACCCGGTCACCGAGAATGCCGCCCGACTCCCCCACCAGCGTGATGCGGACACCGGCCGCACCGATCGGCTGCAGCACCGCCTTCGCCGAGCCGCCCTCGCGGGAGATGAATCCCTTGACCGAGGAGACCACGTCGCCGGGGGCGACCGCTGCGGTCGGCGTCGTCGTGTCGGGGCTCTCGGATTCTGGCTGCTCGCTCATGCCGGTGATGATACCGACGCCCGTCTGCCGCGCCCGGCGCGGCTCACCGACGACGGCCGAGCACGCCGGGCCGCGGCGACCGTGTAGAACGGTCCCATGCGCGCAATTCAGGTTGTTCGGCACGGCGGCCCCGAGGTTCTGGAGTACGGGACGGTCGACGACCCGATCCCCGCACCGGACGAGGTGCTCGTCCGGACGGCGGCGGTCGGCGTCAACTTCATCGACACCTATCTCCGCAAGGGGATGTACCCGTCCACACCGCCGTACGTGCCGGGCAGCGAGGGCGCCGGTGAGGTGGTCGCCGTCGGCGCCGACGTGACGTCACCGGCCGTCGGCGACCGGGTCTGCTGGGTCGACTCACCGGCCAGCTATGCCGAACTCGTCGCCGTGCGTGCCGCCCGGGCGGTGCCGGTGCCCGACGGGGTACCCGACGACGTCGCCGGCTCGGCGATCCTGCGGGGTCTGACCGCGCACTATCTGCTCGACGGCAGCGCGCATCCCGCGGCGGGTGACACCGTGCTGATCCATGCCGGCGCGGGCGGTGTCGGCCTGATCCTGACCCAGCTGGCCAAGCTGCGCGACATTCGGGTGATCACGACGGTGTCCAGCGACGAGAAGGAGGCGCTCTCGACGGCCGCGGGCGCCGACCTTGTGCTGCGTTACGGCGACGACCTGGCCGAGCGGGTGCGCTCGGCCACCGACGGGCGGGGCGTGCCGGTGGTGTACGACGGCGTCGGCGCCGACACCTTCGAGCAGTCGTTGGCGTCGACGGCGGTGCGCGGGATCATCGTGCTGTTCGGCGCGTCGTCGGGTCCGGTGCCGCCGTTCGATCTGCAGCGCCTGAACCCGGCCGGATCGTTGTCGGTGACCCGTCCCACGCTCGGGCATTTCATCGCCGATCCCGACGAGCTGCGCTGGCGTGCCGGCGAGTACCTGGGTGCCGTCGCGGACGGGAAGGTCGACGTCCGGGTCGGGCAGCACTACCGGTTGGGCGACGCAGCGCAGGCACACATCGATCTGGAAGGACGTGCCACGACCGGCGCGACGGTTCTCGTTCCGGAATGAGCGGGCAGCGCCGAACGGCTCAGAAGTAGCTGGAGATCACCGGCAGGTTGACGACGGCGTCGATCGCCAGACCGCAGAACAGGATCGCCAGGTACTCGTTGGACTGCAGGAAGATCTTGAGCGGTTCCACCTCGGCGCCCGCCCGGGTCGCGCGGTACAGCTTCTGCACCCGGCTGGCGAACCAGCCGCCGGCCAGTACGGCCACCGCGAGATAGATCCAGCTCGCACCGATGACCAGCACCAGCGAGCTCAGCACCGTCAGCCACGTGTAGATCATCATCTGACGGGTGACGCGTTCCTCGGTGGCGATCACCGGGAGCATGGGCACTCCGGCCGCCCGGTAGTCCTCCTTGTAGCGCATCGCCAGCGCCCAGGTGTGTGGCGGCGTCCAGAAGAAGATGACCAGGAACAGCACGATCGGCTGCCAGCTGATGCTGCCCGTCACGGCGGCCCACCCGACCAGGGTCGGCATGCAGCCGGCGGCACCACCCCACACCACGTTCTGCCAGGTGCGGCGCTTGAGGATCATCGTGTAGACGCCGACGTAGAACGCGATGGTCGCGGTGACCAGCAACGCGCTCAGCAGATTGGCGGCCCACCAAAGCACCGCGAACGACGCGAGCCACAGCAGGATGCCGAACACCAGCGCGCTGCGTGTCGACACCGCATGGCGGGCCAGCGGACGACGCGCGGTGCGCTTCATCTTCTGGTCGATGTCCGCGTCGGCGACCATGTTGAGCGTGTTGGCGCTGCCGGCCCCCAGCCATCCGCCGACGAGCGTGAAGGCGATCAGCCCGATGTCGACGTGACCGCGATCGGCCTGCAGCATGACCGGGATGGTCGCCACCAGCAGGAGTTCGATGACGCGCGGTTTGGTCAGTGCGATGTACGCGAGCACGGTCGCGCGAACCCGCGCGAACCGCGAGTCGGGAGTGGTGGCCGAATCCTGCCGAGTGCCACGGGATGCGGTGCCACGGGATGTGGCGGACAGATCTCCGCTCACACGATCCCCAATCCTCACGCGCAACTCCTCGTCTGCCCTGCTCCGGAGAGACTTCTGGGCTACTACCGACGATGGTAGACCGTGGCGTCGGCGATCGGAGAATCGAGCCCGTCTCAGCCCGATGACCACCGGCGCACTATTCTGGACCGCGTAGCTGTGACATCCCACGACCCCCCGACCGGTCCCACCCCGCACCGACTAGGCACAGGAGACAGCACCACCGTGGCGCTCACCGATGACATCCGCGCGTTGACCACACCGGCATACCCCGACGACTGGACCGAGACCGACACCCGCGCGGTCGACACCGCTCGGCTGCTCGCCGCCGACGCCGTGCAGAAATGCGGCAGCGGCCACCCCGGTACCGCGATGAGTCTGGCACCGCTGGCCTACACCCTGTTCCAGCGCGTGATGCGCCACGATCCGGCCGACACCGACTGGGTCGGCCGCGACCGGTTCGTACTCTCGTGCGGGCATTCCAGCCTCACGCTCTACATCCAGCTCTACCTCGGTGGGTTCGGGCTCGAACTGCCCGACATCGAGGCGCTGCGCACCTGGGGATCGCTGACCCCGGGCCACCCCGAATACCGCCACACCAAAGGCGTGGAGATCACCACCGGCCCGCTCGGTCAGGGTCTGGCCTCGGCGGTCGGCATGGCGATGGCCGCCCGCTACGAGCGCGGCCTGTTCGACCCGGACGCCCCCGCGGGTCAGTCGCCGTTCGACCACCACATCTACGTCATCGCCTCCGACGGCGACATCGAAGAGGGCGTCACCTCGGAGGCGTCGTCGCTGGCCGGGACCCAGCAGCTGGGCAACCTGATCGTCTTCTACGACGAGAACCAGATCTCCATCGAGGACGACACCGACATCGCGCTGTCGGAGAACGTCGCCGCCCGCTACGAGGCCTACGGCTGGCACGTGCAGACCGTTGACGGCGGCGAGGACGTCGTCGCGATCGAGGCCGCGATCGAGGCCGCCAAGGCGGTCACCGACAAGCCCTCGATCATCTGCGTGCGCACCATCATCGGGTACCCGGCGCCCACCAAGATGAACACCGGCGCCGCGCACGGCGCGGCCCTCGGCGACGACGAGATCGCCGCCACCAAGAAGATCCTCGGCTTCGACCCGGAGAAGACCTTCGAGGTCTCCGACGAGGTCATCGGCCATACCCGCAAGCTCGTCGAGCGCGGCGAGGCGGCGAAGGCGGCCTGGCAGAAGGACTTCGACACCTGGGCCGAGACCAACCCCACCCACAAGGACCTCTTCGACCGCCTTGCGGCGCACGAACTTCCCGACGGCTGGACCGAGGTGCTGCCGTCGTGGTCGCCCGGCGACAAGGACGTCGCGACCCGCGCCGCCTCCGGCAAGGTGCTCTCCGCGCTCGGGTCCGTGCTGCCCGAACTGTGGGGCGGATCGGCCGACCTGGCCGGCTCCAACAACACGACCATGGACGGGGCGGCGTCGTTCGGCCCGTCGTCGATCTCCACCAAGAAGTGGTCGGCCAACCCGTATGGCCGCACCCTGCACTTCGGCATCCGCGAGCACGCGATGGGCGCCATCCTCTCCGGCATCGCGCTGCACGGGCCGACCCGCGCCTACGGCGGCACCTTCCTGCAGTTCGCCGACTACATGCGCCCCGCGGTGCGCCTGGCCGCGCTGATGGAGATCGACCCGATCTACGTCTGGACCCACGACTCCATCGGGCTCGGCGAGGACGGCCCCACCCATCAGCCGGTGGAGCATCTCGCCGCGCTGCGGGCCATCCCGCATCTCGACGTGGTGCGCCCGGCCGACGCCAACGAGACGGCCGCCGCCTGGCAGACCCTGCTCGTCCGGCGCCGCAACCCGGTCGGTCTGGCCCTGACCCGCCAGAACGTGCCGATCCTGGAGGGCACCAGCGCCGACGGCGTCGCCAAGGGCGCCTACACGCTGGTCGGCACCGAAACCGAACCCGATGTCGTGCTCATCGGCACCGGCTCCGAGGTGTATCTCGCCGTCGAGGCGGCAAAGGCATTGGCGGACAAGGGGATCACCGCGCGCGTGGTGTCCATGCCGTGTTTCGAGTGGTTCTTCGAGCAGGACCAGGCCTACCAGGACGCGGTGCTGCCGCCGTCGGTGCCGAAGGTGTCGGTGGAGGCCGGGATCGCGATGCCGTGGTATCGCATCGTCGGCGACACCGGCGCGATCGTCGCACTCGACCACTTCGGCGCATCGGCCGATTACAAGGTTCTCTACCAGGAATTCGGCATCACGGCAGACGCGGTCACCGCCGCCGCCGAGGGTGTCGTCAACAAGTAAGGAGACCATCGTGACCCAGAACGAGAAGCTCGCCGAACTGTCCGCCGCCGGTGTATCGGTGTGGCTCGATGACCTGTCGCGCGACCTCATCGCATCCGGCGACCTGAAAGACCTGATCGCCACCAAATCCGTCGTCGGCGTCACCACCAACCCGTCGATCTTCCAGGCAGCGCTGTCGAAGGGCACCAGCTACGACGCGCAGGTGTCCGAACTCGCCGCCCGCGGCGCCGACGTCGACGCCACCATCCGCACCGTCACCACCGACGACGTGCGCAACGCGTGCGACGTGCTCGCCGGGGCGTACGAGGAGTCCGACGGCGTCGACGGCCGGGTGTCGATCGAGGTCGATCCCCGCCTCGCTCACGACACCGACGCCACCGTCGCCCAGGCAATCGAGCTGTGGAAGATCGTCGACCGCCCCAACCTGCTGATCAAGATCCCGGCCACCAAGGCGGGACTGCCGGCCATCACCCGGGTCCTCGCCGAGGGCATCAGCGTCAACGTCACGCTGATCTTCTCCGTCGACCGCTATCAGGGGGTCATGGACGCCTACCTCGACGGCCTCGACGCCGCGGCCCAGGCCGGCCACGACCTGTCGACGATCCACTCGGTGGCGTCGTTCTTCGTCTCCCGGGTGGACACCGAGATCGACAAGCGCCTCGACGCCGTCGGCACCCCGGAGGCCGTCGCACTCAAGGGCAAGGCCGGGCTGGCCAACGCCCGCCTCGCCTATCACGCCTACCAGCAGGTCTTCGAGGTGGAATCCCGCTTCCCCGATCTGCTCGCCGCCGGCGCCCGCCCGCAGCGCCCCCTGTGGGCGTCGACCGGCGTGAAGAATCCCGACTACCCCGACACGCTCTACGTCAGCGAACTGGTCGCCCCCAACACGGTCAACACCATGCCGGGCAAGACCATGGACGCCTTCGCCGACCACGGCTGGGTCAACACCGGGTCGATCATCGGCAAGTCCGCCGAGTCGCAGGAGGTCTTCGAAGCGATCGCCGCACAGGGCATCGACCTCGACGACGTGTTCGCCGTCCTCGAGGACGAGGGCGTGCAGAAGTTCGAGGATGCCTGGAACGAACTGCTGCAGGCCACGTCCGAGCAGCTCGCCTCCGCGAAGGGCTGAGTCGGTTGCCCGACAGCCTGGGCTGGGTCAATCCGCTCCGCGATCCGCGCGACAAGCGGCTCCCCCGGATCGCCGGGCCGTGCAGCCTCATCATCTTCGGTGTCACGGGCGACCTGGCGCGCAAGAAGCTGATGCCCGCGGTGTACGACCTGGCCAACCGCGGGTTGCTCCCGCCGTCGTTCGCGCTCGTCGGCTTCGCCCGACGTGATTGGGACGACGAGGATTTCGCCAAGATCGTGCACGACGCGGTCCGCGACCACGCCCGCACCGGCTTCCGCGAGGAGGTGTGGGAACGGCTGGTCGAGGGCTTCCGGTTCGTCCAGGGATCCTTCGACGACGACGCCGCGTTCGACCGCCTGTCCGACACCCTGGCCACCCTCGACAAGGAACGCGGTACCGACGGCAATCACGCGTTCTACCTGTCGATCCCGCCGAAGGCGTTCCCCACGGTCTGTGAGCAGTTGCACCGGAGTGGACTGGCGCAACCGGGTTCGCAGGACAATTGGCGCCGGGTGGTGATCGAGAAGCCGTTCGGACACGATCTCGAGTCCGCGAAGGAACTCAACGCCATCGTCAACAGCGTCTTCCCCGAGTCGTCGGTGTTCCGCATCGACCACTACCTCGGCAAGGAGACGGTGCAGAACATCCTGGCATTGCGGTTCGCCAACCAGCTGTTCGATCCGCTGTGGAGTTCGCACTACATCGACCACGTGCAGATCACGATGGCCGAGGACATCGGACTCGGCGGCCGCGCCGGCTACTACGACGGCATCGGCGCCGCCCGCGACGTCATCCAGAACCACCTGCTGCAGTTGATGGCGCTGGTGGCGATGGAGGAACCGATCTCCTTCGAGCCCAAGCAGTTACAGGCCGAGAAGATCAAGGTACTCGCCGCCACCCGCAACATCCTGCCGCTCGAGGAGAACACCGCGCGCGGCCAGTACGGCCCGGGCTGGCAGGGCAGCGACAAGGTCCCCGGACTGCTCGACGAGGAAGGCTTCGCGAAGGACTCCACGACGGAGACGTTCGCGGCCATCGCCCTCGAGGTGGACTCACGCCGCTGGGCGGGTGTGCCGTTCTATCTGCGCACCGGAAAGCGGTTGGGCCGCAGGGTCACCGAGATCGCGCTGGTGTTCAAACGCGCACCGCACCTCCCCTTCGATGCGACCATGACCGAGGAACTCAGCCAGAACGCACTGGTGATCCGCGTGCAGCCGGACGAGGGCATCACGCTGCGGTTCGGCTCCAAGGTGCCCGCCTCACACATGGAGGTCCGGGACGTCAACATGGACTTCAGCTACGGCACGGCCTTCACCGAGGCGTCGCCGGAGGCCTACGAACGTCTGATCCTCGATGTCCTGCTCGGCGAGCCGTCGCTGTTCCCGGTCAACGAAGAGGTCGAATTGTCGTGGGAGATCCTCGATCCGGTGATCGAGGCGTGGGCCGCCGCCGGCACACCGGACACCTACGAGTCCGGTACCTGGGGCCCGGCGTCGGCCGACGAGATGATGGACCGGGTCGGCCGTTGCTGGCGGCGACCGTGAGATCCGACCGACCATGAGACCGATCCTTCGATGAGACGGGATGGCGCGCAATGATCGTCGAGTTGTCCGACACGACCACCAGTGAGGTGGCCAAGAAGATCGTCGAGGTGCGCGAATCCGGCGGAGCGGTCAGCCTCGGCCGAGTGCTCACGCTGGTGGTGGTCGCCGCGCGCGGCGAGCCGACCGAAGGCGCCATCGAGGCGGCGATCGGCGCCAGCAGCGAACACCCGAGCCGAGTGATCGTGGTGGCCAAGGGGTCTCGCGACGGCGAATCGCGTCTCGACGCCGAGATCCGGGTCGGCGGCGACGCCGGCGCCTCGGAGGTGGTGGTGCTGGCACTCGAGGGCGAACTCGCCAACCACCCCCGGTCGGTGGTCACCCCGTTCCTGCTTCCCGACACCCCGGTGGTCACCTGGTGGCCCGGGGCCGCGCCGGAGAACCCGGCGACCGATTCGATGGGCACACTGGGCCGTCGGCGCATCCTCGACGCGAGCAAATCGTCCGATCCGGCAACGGTTCTCGCGCGCCGACTCGCCACCTACGCGCCCGGCGACTCCGACCTGGCGTGGACCCAGATCACCCATTGGCGGGCCCTGCTCGCGTCCGCGATGGACCGCCCGCCGCACACCCCGGTGACCGCGGTGGAGGTCACCGGACCGTGCCAGTCACCGAGCGTGGACCTGCTCGCGGGGTGGCTCCGGTGGGCGCTGAAGGTACCCACCACGCGCCGCGTCGGCAGCTTCGAGGTGCGGCTGTTCCGCGACGAAGGGCCGACGGTGCTCGCCGTGGACGGCAACAACAATGCGGTGCTGACCACCCCCGGCAAACCCGACGGACGGGTCGCCATGACCCACCGCGACCTGCCGATGCTGGTGTCCGAGGAACTCCGCCGCCTCGACCTCGACGAGGTCTACGCCTTTGCGCTGCAGGGTGTGGCCGAGGTCGAGTCGGAAGAGAAGGCGAGCGCGTGATGACACCGGAAACCCTGGTCTTCGACGACAAGACCCAGCTCGTCCACACCGCGGCGACGCGTTTCGCGGATGTCGTGACCCGGGCACAGACCGAACGCGGGATCGCGACGGTGGTGCTGACCGGCGGCAGCAACGGGATCGCCATCCTCGACGCGCTGGCCGCCGACAGCGGGCATGTCGACTGGAGTCGTGTCGAATTGTTCTGGGGGGATGATCGTTTCGTGCCCGCCGACGACCCGGAACGTAACTCGCGCCAGGCCGCCGAGGCCCTGCTGGACAAGGTCCCGGTCGATCCCGCCCGTGTGCATGTGATGGCGCCCTCGGACGGCGAGTTCGGCGACGACATCGACGCCGCGGCCGCGGCCTACGCCGAGGAGCTGTTCGAGGTCGGTTCCGGTGCGATCCCCCACTTCGACCTGCATCTGCTCGGCATGGGCGGCGAAGGGCACATCAACTCCCTCTTCCCGCACACCCCGGCCACGGCGGAGGCCGTGAAAATAGTTGTGGCCGTCGAGGACTCCCCCAAGCCGCCGCCCCGGCGGATCACCCTCACGCTGCCCGCGGTCAACCGCAGCAAGGCGGTCTGGTTCCTGGTGTCGGGCGAGGACAAGGCCGAGGCGGTCGCCGCCGCCCACACCGGCGCCCACGCCGCCGACTGGCCGTGCGCCGGCGCCCACGGCACCGACGAGACCGTCTGGTTCCTCGACCGACCGGCCGCGTCGAAGTTGTAGCTCGCCCCGCGGAGCGTCGGGGCAGTGATCTCGATGCGGCGCCTCGCTTCGCTCGGAGCCTTACTCGATCAGCGGGCGGGAACGCCGTTTCCGCTGAGCGAGAAACGCCCCCCACCGCTGGTCGAGTAAGCCCGGCGACGAAGGAGCCGAGCGCATCGAGACCCTGACGAGCGGCCCGCTACCCCGAGTTGCGCAGGGCCGTCGCCAGCCCGTTCATGGTCATCTGGATCCCGCGACGCACCCGGGGGACGTCGTCGCCGGCGCGGAAGCGGCGCAGCAACTCCACCTGGAGCAGGTTGAGCGGCTCGAGGTACGGGAAGCGGTTGTACACCGAGCGCTTGAGCGCCGAGTTGTCCGCGAGGAGGTCCTCGGTGCCGGTGATCTTGGAGTACATCGCGATGGTGCGTTCGTGCTCCTCGACGATCATGCCGAAGACCTTGTCGCGCAACTCTTCGTCGTCGACGAGTTGGGCGTAACGGTGTGCGAGGCCCATGTCCGACTTGGCGAGCACCTGCGCCATGTTCGACATGACGGTCCGGAAGAACGGCCACTTCTCGTAGTAGTGCCGCAGCGTCTCGAGCCGCGCGGTGTCGTCGCCGATCCACTGCTCGAACGCCGAACCCGTGCCGTACCAGCCGGGCAGCATCACGCGCGACTGCGTCCAGGACAGTACCCACGGGATGGCGCGCAGATCGGAGATCTTCTCGGTCTGCTTCCGTGACGCCGGCCGGCTGCCGATGTTGAGCGCCCCGATCTCCGACAGCGGCGTCGACGACGTGAAGTACTCGACGAATCCCGGTGTCTCGTGAACGAGTTTGCTGTACGCCGATCGGGCCAGGGACGCGATCTCGTCCATGTTGGTGTAGGCGTCGTCGGATTCGTCGCCGAGTCCCTCGATGTCGAGCAGCGACGATTCGATGGTCGCGGCCAGCAGGGTTTCCAGATTGCGTTCGGCGAGTACGGGTTCGGCGTACTTGGCGGCGATGATCTCGCCCTGCTCGGTGATCCGCAGCGAACCCTGGACGGCGCCCGGCGGCTGCGCGAGGATCGCGTCATAGCTGGGGCCGCCGCCACGGCCGACAGTGCCGCCGCGACCGTGGAACAGCCGCAACCGGATTCCCGCCTTCTCGGCCGCCTCGACCAGATCGAGTTCACCGCGGTACAGCGCCCAGTTGGCGGCCATGTACCCGCCGTCCTTGTTGGAATCCGAGTACCCGAGCATGACTTCCTGCATCCCCGCCTGACCCTCGACGAGGTCGCGGTAGAGGGGGATGTCCAGTGCCGCCAGCAAGGTCTCGGCACCCTGCTGCAGATCCTCGATCGTCTCGAACAGCGGCACGATCCGCACCGTCGACGCGAGCTTGCCGGTCTCGGCGTCGATGTCGATGAGCCCCGCCTCCTTCAGCAGGATCATCGGCTCGAGCATGTCCGACACCGAGGTGCACATGCTGATGATGTAGTTCGGCACCGCCTGCGGCCCGAACCGCCCGACCGCCGCGGCCGCGGCGCGGACGATGTTGAGTTCCTTGGTGGCCAGCTCCGACAGTTCCGCGTCGGGCCGGGTCAGCGGGCGTCGGTTGTTCAGTTCGGAGCTCAGGATCTCGACGCGTTCCGCCTCGTCGAGCGACAGGTAGTCCGGATGTATGCCCGCCCACGCCAGCAATTCGGCGATGACCTCTTCGTGCATGTCGGAGTTCTGCCGCATGTCCAGACCCGACAGATGAAAACCGAAGGTGCGCACCGATTCCCGTAGGATGAGCAGCCGGTCGTCGGCGAGGATGTCGTCGCCGGCCGAACGCAGACCGGCGTCGATGACGTCGAGGTCGGCGAGCAGGTCGTCGGCGGTCGGATACGGTTGCGCGCCGTCGAGCAGGAACAGGTCCGAGGCCTTCATCACTTCTTCGCCGAACAACTCGGTGGCCGTCGCGACCAGGCGAGAACGGATGTGGCGCAACGCGAGCCGGAAGGGCTCGTCGGAGGCCGGGTCATCCGGCGACACCCCGGCGAGCCGATAGATCGTGTCGTCCGGCGACATCAGCCGGCCGGACATGCTGAGTTCTTCGGCGAGGAGGTGCAATTCGGACAGGTGATTGCCGATCGCGGTGCGCGCGGCAAGAGTGGTTGCCATCTCGACGATCTCGTTGGTGACGAACGGGTTGCCGTCACGGTCGCCGCCGATCCACGACCCCATCCGCAGCATCGGGTCCTTGGTGAGACCCGCGTCCGGATAGGCGGCGGCTAGCGTGTGCCGCACACCGGTGTTGATCTTCGGTATCACCGCGAAGAACGCCGCGTCGTAATAGCGGAGTCCGGAACGGATCTCGTCCTGAATCGTCAACCGCTCGAGCCGGATCAGCGCGGTCTGCCACAGGGTGAGGATCTGCCGGCGCAGCCGCAGCAGCACCTCGGCCTCCTCGGTCGAGGTCAGCTCGGTGCGTTCCCGATAGCGGAGCAACCCGGTGATGCGGTTCTGCGCCTCGGACACCGTGCGTCGCCGAGTCTCGGTGGGATGGGCGGTGATGACCGGAACCACGGTCGCGTCGGCGAGCGCGCGACCGACCGCCTCGTCGCTCAGGTCGGCTGCCGCGAGCTTCTCGTAGGTGGCGGCCAGGGTGCTGTGCTGGGGCGGGTCCCCCGCGCGCACGTGAATCGCCCGGCGGCGTTCACGGTGGATGTCCTCGGCGAGATTGGCCAGCAGGGCGAAGTTGGTGAACGCGCGGATCACCGGCATCGCGACGTCCATGTCCAGATCGGTGAACATGTCGGCCAGTTCGTCGCGGTCCATCTCGGCGCGGCGGATGCGGAACGCGGCGATCCGGGCGGCCTCCACGAGCTCGAAGACCGTGTCGCCGGAATGCTCACGGATGGTGTCGCCGAGAATGCCGCCCAGCAGGCGGATGTCCTCACGCAACGGCTCGGTCAGGGCTCGCCCTTCATCGTCGATGACGATGTGGTCGGCGATTGTCATGGTGGGGCGCCAGGCGGGCGCTCCGAACGATGGGATGGATTCTGGCGAGATCGATTCGCTCATCCATCCAGTATTCCGGCAATCACCGGAGGTGGCATCTCGGGAGCGATGTGACGGTGTCAAACCGCGCGCTCGACGGGTCAGCTCAGCTTGATGTCGAGTCCGACGGCGACGATCAGGATGAACCAGATGATCCCGACGAAGATAGTGAGGCGGTCGAGGTTGCGCTCGACGACGCTCGAGCCGGACAGACTCGACTGCACACCACCGCCGAACAGCGACGACAGACCGCCGCCCTTACCGCGGTGCAGCAACACCAGCACCACCATCAACACGCTGGTGACGATGATTCCGATGTCGAGTGCGAGCTTCACGTCGTGTCAGTCCTGTCGGTCTCAGATGCAGAAAGGGCAGGTCGCGCCTCGCTCGATCGGTCCGAGCAAGGCACAACCTGCCACAGTCTACGCGACCCGTCGACAAGCCCCTTTCGACGGGGCTCATGACAAGCAGGAGCTTACGGAAGCGGGCCACCCGCGGCGATGGCCGACAGGTTGGCGAACTCCTCCGATTTCAGCGACGCCCCACCGACGAGAGCACCGTCGACATCGGTCTGTCCGACGATGTCGCCGACGTTCTTGGCGTTGACCGAACCGCCGTAGAGCACCCGCACGGAATCCGCGGTGGCGTCGTCGGCGATCTCGGCGAGCGCCGTGCGGATCGCCCCACACACCTCCTGGGCGTCCTCGGCACTGGCCACCCGGCCGGTGCCGATCGCCCAGACCGGCTCGTAGGCGATGACGACCTTGCCGATCTCCTCGGCGGTCAGGCCGGCTAGCGATCCCTTGAGCTGGGTGACGTTGTACGCGACGTGGTCACCGGCCTCACGGATCTCGAGGCCTTCTCCGATGCACACGATCGGGGTGAGCCCGTGCCGTAGCGCGGCCTTGGTCT
The DNA here is from genome assembly GCF_053588655.1 of Gordonia sp. NPDC003424. Classification (NCBI taxonomy): domain Bacteria; kingdom Bacillati; phylum Actinomycetota; class Actinomycetes; order Mycobacteriales; family Gordoniaceae; genus Gordonia; species Gordonia sp. NPDC003424. The sequence continues at coordinate 93,088 of NZ_JBSFQJ010000006.1, read as the reverse complement.
TCTCGAGCACCACCTCGTCGGTCTCGGCGTGCATGGTGCGTCGTTCGGAGTGCCCGACGACCACGTAGGTGCAGCCCAGCTTCGCGAGGAACGCGCCGCTGATCTCACCTGTGTAGGCGCCGGAGTCCTGTGCGGACAGGTCCTGGGCCCCGTAGGTGAGCAGCAGCTTGTCCCCGTCGACGACGGTCTGCACGCTGCGGATGTCGGTGAACGGCGGGATCACCGTCACGTCGACCTTGTCGAAGTACTTCGCCGGCAACGCGAAAGCGATCTTCTGCACCAGGGCGATGGCCTCGAGATGGTTCAGATTCATCTTCCAGTTGCCCGCGATGAGCGGTTTACGCGCCATGTATCAGCTCTCCAGCACCTTGAGTCCGGGCAGTTCCTTGCCCTCGAGGTATTCCAGCGACGCTCCGCCGCCGGTCGAGATGTGCGAGAAACCGTCGTCCGGCAGTCCCAGGGTGCGCACCGCGGCGGCGGAGTCGCCGCCGCCGACCACGGTGAACGCACCATTGGCGGTGGTCGCGGCGATCGCCTCGGCCACCCCGCGGGTGCCGGCGGCGAACTTCTCGAACTCGAACACACCCGACGGGCCGTTCCAGAAGATGGTCTGCGCACCGGAGAGGACCGCGGCGAACCGCTTGACGGTCTCGGGTCCGATGTCCACGCCCATCCAGTCGTCCGGGATCTCGTCGGCCGCAACGATTTTCGACTCCGCGTCCGGTGCGAACCGGTCGGCCACCACGGTGTCGACCGGCAGCCGGATGACGTCGCCGAACCGCTCGAGCAGACCCTTGCAGACGTCGATCTGGTCCTCCTGCAGCAGCGAGGTGCCCACCGAATGTCCTTGCGCGGCAAGGAAGGTGTACGCCATGCCGCCGCCGATCACCAGGGTGTCGACCTTGGGTGCCAGCGACTCGATGACCCCGAGCTTGTCGGAGACCTTCGACCCGCCGAGCACCACCGCGTACGGGCGCTTGACCTCGGCGGTGAGCTTGGTCAGCACACCCACCTCGGTCTCGACGAGGGTGCCCGCATAGTGCGGCAGCAGCTTCGCGACGTCGTACACCGACGCCTGCTTGCGGTGCACCACACCGAAGCCGTCCGACACGAACGCACCGTCGTCGCCGACGAGTTCGGCGAGTGCCTTGGCCAGCGACTCCCGCTCGGCGTCGTCCTTGGAGGTCTCCCGCGGGTCGAACCGCACGTTCTCCAGAAGCAGGACGTCGCCGTCGGTCAGCCCCTCGGCACGCGCGAGTGCGTCCGATCCCACCACGTCGCCCGCGAGCTGGACGTTGCGGCCCAACTCCTCGGACAGCCGGGCGGCGACGGGCGCGAGCGAGTACTTCGGGTCCGGTTCACCCTTGGGCCGCCCGAGATGGGCGGTGATGATCACCTTGGCGCCGGCGTCGATCAACGCGGACAGCGTCGGCAACGAGGCCAGGATGCGGCCCGGATCGGTGATCGTCGTCCCGTCCAGCGGCACGTTGAAATCCGACCGAACCAGCACACCCCGTCCCGAAACGCCTTCGGCCAGAAGGTCTTTCAGCGTGGGTACAGCCATGCTCTGATCTCTCTCCTATTCGGGTCGAGCCGGTCAGAGGGATTTGCCGACGAGGCCGATCAGGTCGACGACGCGGTTGGAGTAGCCCCACTCGTTGTCGTACCAGGAGACGGCCTTGGCCTGGTTGCCGATGACCTTGGTGAGACCCGAGTCGAACAGCGACGAGTGCGGGTCGGTGACGATGTCGCTGGACACGATCGGCGCGTCGTAGTACTTGAGGATGCCCTTGAGCGGTCCCTCGGCGGCGGCCTTCATGGCGGCGTTGATCTCGTCGGCGCTGGCGGTCTTGCTCAGTTCGACCGTGAGGTCGGTGACCGAGCCGGTGGGGATCGGCACGCGCAGTGCGTAGCCGTCGAGCTTGCCCTTGAGCTCCGGGATGACCAGCGAGATCGCCTTTGCGGCGCCGGTGGAGGTCGGGACGATGTTCAGTGCGGCGGCGCGGGCGCGACGCAGGTCCTTGTGCGGGCCGTCCTGCAGGTTCTGGTCCTGCGTGTAGGCGTGCACGGTGGTCATCAGACCCTGGACGATGCCGAACTCGTCGTTGAGCACCTTGGCGAACGGCCCGAGGCAGTTGGTGGTGCACGACGCGTTAGAGATGATGTTCTGGCTGCCGTCGTACTTGTCGTCGTTGACGCCCATCACGATGGTGATGTCCTCGTTCTTGGCGGGCGCCGAGATGATGACCTTCTTGGCACCGGCGTCGAGGTGGCCCTTGGCCTTCTCGCCGTCGGTGAAGATGCCGGTGGACTCGACCACGACGTCGACGCCCAGGTCACCCCACGGCAGTGCCGACGGGCCTTCCTTGATGGCCAGTGCCTTGATCTTCTGCGCGCCGACGACGATGGTGTCGTCGCCTTCCAGGCTCACGTCGTCGGGCAGCCGGCCGAGGATCGAGTCGAACTTGAGGAGGTGGGCGAGCGTCGCGTTGTCGGTCAGGTCGTTGACCGCGACGATTTCGATGTCGGTGGTGCCCAATGCTTTTTGTGCTTCAACGGCGCGGAAGAAGTTGCGGCCGATGCGGCCGAATCCGTTGACGCCTACCCGAACAGTCACTGTTGCGCTCCTTAGCGGTTTTCCTCATCGAGCTCTGCGGGGATACGCGGCCCGCGTTCGTGACGAACCCGAACACGGCCACGGCACTTCTCAGCCTAGTAGGACACGCTCGGATGGGTGCACGTAAGGGGTGAATGCGTCGCAAGATGAACCGCGGATGAACGATTCACGCCTCGTCGAGCAGGTCGGACGTGACCGCCGACTCGGTGTCCGGAATCCCGTCGGTGCGCGCCTTCTTGTCGGCCATCGACAGCAGCCGGCGGATACGCCCGGCGACCGCGTCCTTGGTCATCGGCGGATCGGCGAGCTGACCGAGTTCCTCCAGCGACGCCTGCCGATGGGTGATCCGCAGGTGGCCGGCCGCCGAGAGGTGATCGGGCACGTCGTCCCCGAGGATCTCCAGCGCCCGTTCCACGCGCGCCGCCGCGGCCACTGCCGCACGTGCCGAGCGCCGCAGATTGGCGTCGTCGAAGTTGGCGAGACGGTTGGCCGTCGCACGGACCTCGCGCCGCATCCGGCGTTCCTCCCAGACCAGCCGCGTGTCGTGCGCGCCCATCCGCGTCAGCAGGGCCGCGATCGCCTCACCGTCGCGGATCACGACCCGATCGGCCCCGCGCACCTCCCGGGCCTTGGCCGTGACGCCGAGGCGCCGGGCGGCGCCGACGAGCGCGAGCGCGGCCTCCGGCCCCGGGCAACTGACCTCGAGTGCCGACGACCGGCCGGGCTCGGTGAGCGACCCGTGCGCCAGGAACGCACCGCGCCATGCGGCTTCGGCGTCGGCGACGCTGCCGCCGACCACCTGCGCGGGCAACCCGCGGACCGGCCGGCCGCGCAGATCGAGCAGACCGGTCTGCCGGGCCAGTCCCTCCCCGTCCTTGGTCACCCGGACGATGTAGCGCGCGCCCTTGCGGAGTCCGCCGCTGCGCAGCACATGGACGTCCGAGCCGTACCCGTAGAGGTCGAAGATCTCCCGGCGCAACCGCCGGGCGACGTTGCCCATGTCCACCTCGGCTTCGACCACCACCCGGCCGGCGACGATGTGCAATCCCCCGGCGAAGCGCAGCAACGCCGACACCTCGGCCTTGCGGCAACTCACCTGGGTCACGGTGAGACGCGAAAGTTCGTCCTTCACGGCCGACGTCATCGCCACCGGTCCCTGCCCTCCTGTCACGAGCCACTCATCCCCTACGCATCGTGTGCCCGGACAGCGTATCGGCTCACTTCACCTTCGCACACTTCATTCACGACGGCAGCGACCTTGGCCGGGTCATGCACATGCCGGCCGGGCACCGCCAGATCGGCGACGAGCAGCCGCGCACCGAACAGATTCGCCGCGCGGACCACATGGTCGCGCTCCCGGCCGACCGGCACCGACGCCGAGTCCACCAGGATGTCGTCGATCCGGAGGACGTCGGCGTGCGCGTGGAGCACGTGCAGATGCCGCTCGACCGAGAAACCAGGCGTCTCACCCAGTTCCGGGGCCAGGTTCACGAACAACATCTTGCGCGCGTCCGTCCGGCGCAGGGCCGCGAGCTGATCGGGTATCAGCACGTGCGGGATGACGCTGGAGAACCACGATCCGGGTCCGAGCGCCACCACGTCGGCGCCCTCGATCGCCTCGACCGCGGCCGGGCACGCGGGCGGCTCGGTGGGCAGCAACCGGACGCGGCGCACCTTGCCGGGGGTGGTCGCCACCGCGACCTGACCCCGGATGCACCGGCTGATCCGCGGATCGCTCTCCAGACCGGACACATCGGCCTCGATCTCCAACGGCACCGTCGACATCGGCAACACCCGTCCGTCGATGTCGAACACGTCGATCAGCTCGTCGAGCGCGGCCACCGGATCGCCGGTGACCTCGGTGAGTCCGGCGAGCAGCAGGTTGCCGATGGGGTGTCCGGCGAGCGCGCCGCGCCCGCCGAAGCGGTGCTGGAACGTATCGGCCCACAGCGCGTGCCCGGCCCGGTTGAGCCGGCCCGGTTCAACCGATCGCGACTCCAGCGCGGCGGGCGCGCACATCAACGCCGACAACGCCATTCGCAGATCGCCCGGTGGGATCACGCCGAGTTCGGCGCGCAGCCGCCCGGACGATCCGCCGTCGTCGGCGACGGTGACCACCGCGGTCACGTCGGTGCTCAGATAGCGCATCGCGGTGAGCGTGGCGTACAGACCGTGGCCCCCGCCGAGTGCCACGATCCTCATTCGCGCCCCAGATCCCGGTGCGTGACCCGGATGTCGAATCGGGGCGCCCCCTGTTCGTCGGTCATCTCCCAGAGCCGGCGGCCCATCTCCTCGGCGACCGCGACGCTGCGATGTTTGCCACCCGTACAGCCGATACTGATCGTCATGTAGCGCTTGCCTTCTCGTAGATATCCGGCCGACACGACATCGACGATCTCCAGGTACAGGTCGACGAAGCGGCCCGCCTCTTCGGTGCCCAGGACATAGTCACGGACGGGTGCGTCGCGCCCATTGTGCTCCCGCAGTTCGGGCACCCAGTACGGATTGGGCAGAAAACGCATATCGGCGACCAGGTCGGAATCGATGGGCAGGCCGTATTTGAAGCCGAACGACTGCACCACCACCGACAGCCGCCGGTCGGCCTCCTGCGGGTAGGCGCCCTCGACGATCTCGCGGAGTTTGGCCGCGGTGAGGGCGGACGTCTCGACGACGAGGTCGGCCGAACTCTTGATGGGCGCGAGGACCCTGCGTTCGCGCTCGATGCCGTCGATCAGCGTGCCGTTCTCCTGCAGCGGATGCCGGCGGCGCACCTGCTCGAACCGCCGCACCAGCACCTGGTCGCTGGCCTCGAGGAACAGCACCTTGGTGATGGCGCCGGATTCCTCGAGCGCGGAGCGCAACTCGGTGAGCTGACCGCCGAAGGATGCGTCGGACGCCCGGATGACCAACGCCAGCCGGGAGATCGACCGATCGCTCTCCCGCACGAGGTGCACCATCGTGGAGATCAGGCTCGAGGGCACGTTGTCGGCGACATACCAGCCGTCGTCCTCGAGCACGTTCGCCGCGGTGGATCGGCCGGCACCGGACATCCCGGTGACGAACAGCACGGTCAGGTCATTCACCGGTGAGTTCCTCGCTTCGTTCGGCACTACTGGGCTCGATGGTGCTGCCGTCGTCCAGCGCCGCCTGCACCGCGCGGGCGGTCGCCTCCCCGATGCCGGGGACCTCGGAGATGTCCTCGATCGAGGCTTCCCGCAGCCGCGCCACCGACCCGAAGTGGGTCACCAGCGCGGTGCGCCGGGTCCGGCCGAGTCCCGGTACCCCGTCGAGCACCGACTCGGTCATCCGTTTGCTGCGCTTGCTGCGGTGGAAGGTGATCGCGAACCGGTGGGCCTCGTCGCGCACCCGCTGCAGCAGGAACAGCGCCTCGCTGGTGCGGGGCAGGATCACCGGCTCGTCGTCGCCGGGCACCCACACCTCCTCGAGACGTTTCGCCAGTCCGATGACCGCGACGTCGGTGATCCCGAGTTCGTCGAGCACCGAGGCCGCCGCATGCACCTGCGGCGCTCCCCCGTCGACGACGAAAAGGTTTGGCGGATAGGCAAATCGACGTGCCTTGCCGGTGTCCGGGTCGGTCACGGGAGCCTCGGTGTCGGCGCGATGGCGCAGGAACCGGCGGCGCGTCACCTCGGCGATCGACGCGACGTCGTCGGATCGGCCGTCGCCCGCGGCGTGCCGGATCGAGTAGTGCCGGTAGTCCGACTTGCGCGGCAGACCGTCCTCGAACACCACCAGGGACGCGACCACATCGGTGCCCTGGACGTGGGAGATGTCGATGCACTCGATGCGCAGCGGCGCCTGGTCGAGCCCGAGCGCCTCGTGCAACTCGGTCAGCGCCGCCGAACGGGTGGTCAGATCCCCGGCGCGACGTAACTTGTGCTGCGCCAACGCTTCCGACGCATTGCGCTCAACCGTCTCGAACAGCGCCTTCTTGTCGCCGCGCTGTGGGACACGCAGCGCCACCTTGCTGCCCCGGAGATCGGAGAGCCAGTGCGCGAGGTCCTCGTGGTCGTCGGGCAGCGCCGGCACCAGCACCTCCCGAGGCACCGAGTCGTTGCGCACCCGCCCCTCGTCGATCTGCACGGTCGCGTCGAGATCGACCTCCGCGCCGTAGAACTGGGTGACGAACTGCGACACCTGCTCGCCGGGCGAGTCGTCGTCGGAGCGTTCGACGACCCACCCACGCTGACCGCGGACGCGACCGCCGCGGACGTGGAACACCTGCACCGACACCTCGAGGTCGTCGCCGACCATGGCGACCACGTCGGCGTCGGTGCCGTCGCCGAGCACGACGGCTTGTTTCTCCATGGCGCGGCGCATGGCGGAGATGTCGTCGCGCAGCCGGGCGGCCCGTTCGAAGTCGAGTTCCTCGGCGGCCGTGGACATCTCGCGCTCGAGTCGCCGGATCATCTGGTCGGTGCGGCCGGCCAGGAAGTCGCAGAAGTCCTCGACGATCTCGCGGTGCTGCTCGGCGGTGACGCGCCCGACGCACGGCGCGGCGCACTTGTCGATGTAGCCGAGCAGGCACGGCCGGTCGATCTGGCGGTGCCGCTTGAACACCCCGGTCGAACAGGTGCGGGCGGGGAACACGCGGGTGAGCAGGTCGACGGTCTCCCGGATGGCCCAGGCGTGGGAGTAGGGGCCGAAATACCGCACCCCGCGACGGCGGGGACCGCGGTAGACGAACAGCCTCGGGTATTCCTCGTTGAGGGTGACCGCCAGAACCGGGTAGCTCTTGTCGTCGCGATACCGGACGTTGAACCGCGGGTCGAACTCCTTTATCCAGTTGTACTCGAGCTGCAGTGCCTCCACCTCGGTGCCGACGACCGTCCACTCGACGCCGGCCGCGGTGGTGACCATCTGCCGAGTCCGCGGGTGCAGCGAGGCGAGGTCGGCGAAGTAGGAGGTCAGCCGCGAACGAAGGTTCTTCGCCTTGCCGACGTAGATGACCCGGCCGTGGTTGTCGCGGAATTTGTAGACCCCGGGATCGGTCGGGATCGTCCCCGCGGCGGGACGGTACGTCGTCGGGTCGGCCACGCGTCCAGGCTAGTGGTGCGTCTCAGAAAATAGATAACCGGTCTCCGGCGTTCGATCGGCGCCTGGCTGCGTTGTCGTCGGTCACGATAGCGCCGCTATCGCTCCCTCCTCCGCCTTGCCAGACGCCGATCGCTCCACCGGATACCGGTCACCTATTTCCGAGACACACCACTAGTACGCGGCTCCGACGACTACGTGACCCCCGGCGTGCGGTACCGCTGCTCGAGTTCCCGGAACCGGGTCATCGCCGACACCGCCCGGTCGCCGTCCCACGCCTGCACCGCGACCACCGGGATGTGCTCGTCGGCCGGCAGCAACAGCCAGGCCGACCAACCCTTCTCCGGGTAGGCCAGGCCTTCGACACGATCCCAGGTGAACAGCCGGTCCGACCCGAGGTTGCGGACCGCCACCCCCGCCGCCCCGGCCCGCAGCCGGGCGCGCGTGAGCAGCAGCACGGCGCCGGCCTCGAGGGTGCCGATGAGCGCGATCGCCAGCTGGTCGTCGAGGCCGATGTTCTTCGGGCCGGTGTCGGCGATGGTCAGCAACGCACCGAACGTGATGTGGATGGCGATGATGACCACCGCGACCGCGACGGCCAGCCGCCGCAACCGCCGGGGCCGATACTCCAAATCCCACTGCACGTCCGTGGCGGTGCTCACCGCAATTCGCCCCGGGCGAGCGCTCGCAGGGTCAGTGCCGACGCCAGCGCCGCCGTGGTCGCCTGGGCGCCCTTGTCCTCCTTGGACCCGGGCAGCCCCGCACGCGCGATGGCCTGCTCCTCGGTCAACGTCGTCAGCACCCCGTTCCCGACCGGTGTCGACTCGTCGAGCGACACCCGGGTCAGGCCCGCGGTCACCGCGTCACAGACGTACTCGAAATGCGGTGTCTCGCCCTTGATCACGACACCGAGTGCGACGACGGCGTCGTGGTGACGGGCCAGCGCCTGCACGATGACCGGCAACTCGATGGCACCCGCCACCCGTACGACGGTGGGTTCCTCCACCCCGCTGTCGGCGGCGGCGCGCAGGGCGCCGTCGAGCAGGGCGGTGCAGATCGTCTCGTGCCACTGGGACGCGACGACGGCCAGCCGCAGACCGCTGGCGTCGGCGAGATCGAGGGTCGGTTCGCCGTGGCCGCTCACGCAGGGTCCCCCGGCTTCTCGGTCCACTCCTCGAGACCGGTCAGGTCGTGTCCCATGCGGTCGCGCTTGGTGCGCAGATAGTGCAGATTCTCCGCGTTGGCCCGCACCGGCATCGCGACCCGCTCGACGATCTCGAGGCCGTAGCCGTCGAGGCCGACCCGCTTGGCCGGATTGTTGGTGAGCAGCCGCATCGATCGGACACCGAGGTCGACGAGGATCTGGGCGCCGAGGCCGTAGTCGCGGGAGTCGGCGGGCAGGCCGAGTTGCAGGTTGGCGTCGACGGTGTCGGAACCGGAGTCCTGCAGTTGGTAGGCCTGCAGTTTGTGCAGCAGCCCGATGCCCCGGCCCTCGTGCCCGCGCATGTAGAGCACGATGCCGCGGCCCTCGGCGTCGACCATCTCCATGGCGGCGTCGAGTTGCGGGCCGCAGTCGCAGCGCAACGAGCCGAACACGTCGCCGGTCAGGCATTCCGAGTGCACCCGGACGAGGACGTCGTGGCCGTCGGAGGCGGAGATGTCGCCCTTCACCAGTGCGACGTGTTCGACATCGTCGTAGATGCTGGTGTAGCCGACCGCGCGGAAGTCGCCGTGGCGGGTGGGGATGCGGGCCTCGGCGACCCGCACGACGTGCTTCTCGTGGCGGCGGCGCCACGAGATGAGATCGGCGATCGAGATGAGGGCGAGGTCGTGGTCGTCGGCGAACACCCGCAGTTCGTCGGTCTGCGCCATGTGACCCTCGTCCTTCTGGCTGACGATCTCGCAGATGACGCCGGCCGGCGCGAAGCCGGCGAGTCGGGCGAGGTCCACGGCGGCCTCGGTGTGCCCGGGCCGGCGCAGCACGCCGCCCTCCTTGGCGCGCAACGGAACCACGTGTCCGGGCCGGGTGAAGTCGACGGCGGATGCGTTCGGGTCCGCGAGCAGCCGCATCGTGGTGGCGCGGTCGGCCGCGCTGATGCCGGTTCCGATGCCCTCGCGGGCGTCGACGGTGACCGTGTACGCGGTACCGTGCTTGTCCTGGTTCATCGAGTACATGGGCGGCAGGCCGAGCCGGTCACACGAGGCGCCGTCCAGCGGCACGCAGAGATAGCCTGACGTATACCGCACCATGAACGCGACGAGTTCGGGGGTCGCCTTCTCCGCGGCGAAGATCAGGTCGCCCTCGTTCTCGCGGTCCTCGTCGTCGACCACGACCACCGCCTTGCCGGCGGCGATGTCGGCGATCGCCCGCTCCACCGAGTCGAATCGCACCCCCGAATGTCCGTCATCCGTGTCGTGGACGGATGTTGTCGGACCCGTCATCTCATCACCGCCTGCCGTCGCTGTACTCGTCATTGTTCTTACTCCACTGCTTGTC